>SBBR01000022.1 GCA_005239615.1 archaeon | reverse complement strand
GAATGCGTGGGCCGTCATGTACGAATTTCAGTCGAAGGTGAATTCGGTTCTCGCCGCCAAGAAACTGGGTGCTTCGGACGCCATGCAAATTATAGGTTTCCTCAAGGAGATAAATTCCATATTCGGCCTCTTCTCGTTTGAAAAAAAGGAAGTAGCCAGTCTCCCGGAAGGGCTTCATGAGTTGGTTGAAAGCAGGGAAAAATTCAGGAAACAGAAAAAGTTTGCCGAGGCCGACAGGATAAGGGCGGAGCTGCTGGGGAAGGGCATTGAGTTGCTTGACACGCCAGAAGGCGTTAAGTGGAAAAGGGCTGGGAAATAAAGACTGACGTTCCAGCACGCCAGTCATCTTTTTTGCGGATGCGCAATTTTGGGTTCGGCCTCCCCAATGTGCTCCTCGAATGATTGCCTTTCAGGCACTTTCACGAGGAATATGCCTATTCTCACGAGCAGGGCGACCAGCGCGATAAAGAGGAAGAGCAGCGCGTAGGGCCTAACGTCGAAGCCGGTGCCCTGCCTTGTTTCCAGCACAACAAAGTGGACTATGGCAAAGAACAAGCCGACATATCCGAAGGTCTGCAGGGATTTCCACTTCCTGTAGCCGAGCCTTCGCACAGCCTCTCCGTTAGATGTCAGCGTCATCGCGAGGAAAATAACTATGGCAATGGCTGCGGAGACAAAGCCGAGGAGCTTTGGATTTGAGAACAACATCCTATCAACGTCAAGTTTGTAGAAATCTATGAGTGAATAAACCGAGTGGAGCGCTGCTATTGCAAAGCCTGCAATTCCCACGAACTTCCTCCAGGGGAGGTAAGTTGCGAACTGTGCCGGGAACATCCTTGAGAGCGGCCCAAGTATGAATGCGACCGCGATAAGCCCCAACCCGGCCAGTGCCGCGACCTTGTTCAGCTCGCGGAGAGAGTTCTGCATGTCCTTGAATGTCAGCACGTTAAGCAGCTTTTCGCCTGACAGTGCGCCTGTTTGCTTGTCATGTGCAGTGTAAAGCAGCAGGATTGAGACAATCACGCCGGCGCAGAAAAGCGCTGATATGACGTTTCTCCTGTCGAATTGCATCGCATGATAATGGGCTTTGTTATATTTATAGCAGACAGTGAAAGTAATTTTTGGTTATTTTTCATAGTAATCCGTGAGTTTATGGCTTCCAACCCCGCCGAAATGGTTGTTTTTCACCCGATGCACGTGCTCCCTGCATTGAGCGAGTTCGTGAAGGCCGAGACGTTGCGCTGCGTGCCCTCGCTGCCATAGATTTGCTGCGGGTTCCAGAAAATTTTGTGGTGTTGCCGTTGTTGGATACGCACACCTCGCCCTCCTCCGCAAGGCGGAACACATCCTGCATGCTCGACACGCTCGAAATGCTCCCCCCTCCTGCATTGTTATATGGCATTCCTGCAATCCCCCTGAGCGGCACACCTCCCAAGAATCATCGGCCGTGAGGAAGCTGATTGGTGAGCCCTGCTTTGCCTTGAGGTTGTAGTCCCCCTACGGGTCGGTGTACTTTATCGTGCGGAGGTAAACCTCTCTTGTTTTTATGTCCGCTATCTATCACGCCATTCCAAAAACCGCAAAACTTTAGCGGCTTGATATCGGCTTGATATAATCCTTATTTTAAAAAATCCGGTCTATGTTGGGGATGTGACAATGTGCACAGTATGGACTGTTTACATTTACAGGCCTTGTGCCATGCCAATGAATAAGTGCAGGGTCCGAAGGCTTTCCCGCGGACAAAAACACCCGGGTTTGGCATGGCGTTAGTAATAAATACAAGGCAAAGATAATCCTAGAGTGGAACGTGGTTCTGGAGCGGGTTTGTGATGGTTCTTGAAATTTCCCTGCTGTTTCACCTCGGCATCATACTGATTGCCGCCACCATTTTCAACTTCATTGCAAGACTTTTCAAGCAGCCTCCGCTACTCGCTTACCTTGCCGCGGGCCTTTTCGTGGGGCCTTTTGGCCTCGGCGGGCTCGGACTGTCATTCGGCGGGATTCCAGTGGGAGTGATAACCACGCAGGAAATACTGATCCTGTCGGAACTGGGAGTAGCATTCTTGCTCTTCTCGGTCGGGGTCGAATCCGACCTTTCCAAGTTCAAGGAACTCGGCAAAATCGCCATCCTTGGCACAATCCTGCAGGTAATCCTCACTGCGCTCATAGTGCTCGGCGCCAATTCCATCCTGAATGTTTTGAGTTTCGAGCAGGCGGTTTACGTCGGCCTCATAGTGGCGTTCTCCTCCACTGCCATCGTTGTGAAAATACTTTCGGACACGCGGGAAGTTAACACTTTGCACGGCAGGCTGATGATAGGCTTCCTGCTGATGCAGGACATCCTCGTGATAATCGCCCTCCCTTTCCTGACGAATCTTCAGAGGCTGTTTTCTCCATTGCTCGTGACAGGCCTTGTGCTGGAGATTATCATGCTTTTGGCGCTTGCTTACCTGCTTAACAGGCATATTTACCCAAAGCTTTTCGAATTCGCGTCCCGCTCTGACGAGCTCTTTTTCCTCTCAGCGATGAGTTCTGTCTTCATTTTCCTCTTTGCGGCCTATCTCCTCGGATTCCCAATGGCTATGGGCGCTTTCGTCGCAGGCGTCTCCATATCAACCCTCACCTACAATATAGAGGTCGCGCACAGGCTGAGGGGCGTGAGGGATTTCCTCGCGACGATATTCTTTGTCACTCTAGGCATCCAGATTACGCCAAGCTTCCTCGGCTTCCCTCTTGGCCTCGCGCTGCTGCTCGCCCTGCTTGTTTTTGCGCTCAAGCCGTTGGTGTTCTACGCCATTACACTTTTGAGCGGCTACGGCAACAGGGTGAGCCTTACAGTGGCGATGGCCCTCGCCCAGGTCTCGGAGTTCGGCTTCATAATAGCGAGCATAGGCAAGCCCATACTCGACCAAACGCAGGGCCTCTACTCATTCCTCCTCCTTCTGATAGCCGTATCGATGGCCCTTACCCCATATTTTATGGCTTATACCGACAGCATATACAATTTTATTGTAAGCCATTTTTCCGGCGCGGTTGAGAGGGTGAGGAAGCAGTCCTTCCTCTACAGGCGCATAAACGCGCTCGGCCACGTGCCAGAAAAATTAAGTGGGCACATAGCGATTTTCGGCGGCGGGACAGTGGGCGCGAACATCGCCGAGGCGCTTTCAGGGCACGCGAAAGTTGTTGTTGTGGATTCCGACCCAGTGGTCGTTTCAGGGTTCACCAAGAAAGGCATCAACGCGTTCTACGGCTCTGTCGACAATACCGAAGCATGGCAGAAGGCCGGAGTGGACAAGGCAAGGCTTATCGTCATTGCCGTGCCCTCCACAAAACCGGCCCTTGCGCTCATCAGGAAAATCAAGAAAGGCGACCAAAAACAGAAGGTATTTGCGAGGGCCCACTATTTCCATGACGCTCTCGCCATCTACGAGGCCGGCGCTGATGCCGTCATAATGCCCCACGTCATCGGCAGCAACATCTTCGTCAAAAAAATCCTCGAGTACCTTGAAAAGGGCAAGTTAGAGGAGTTCAGCGAGGGCTACCGCGACCTCTTCACATTCTACCTCTGGGAAAAGTCGAGGGAGGAGCGCAGGAGCCTGCTGTGATTCGAGTTTTTCTCTGGTCTGCGAACCCTTATAAACCTTCCCCGCCATAAACTTTTTTTTGAATGCAGCTTGAAAAAACACGGAAAATAAATTTCCTAATTGTCCCTGTGTTTGCACTGCTTTTCCTTTTCTTCGCCTTGCCTTGTCTGCCCCCCTTTTCCCGCCATCAAGGAGGCGAGTTGATTTGAAGGCAACACTCCTTCTCGAGGACGGCACGGCCTTTGAAGGCGAGTCGTTCGGCTTCCCATCATCGACCTCGGGAGAGGTCGTCTTCAACACTGGCATGGTGGGCTACAATGAGAGCCTCACTGACCCTAGCTACGCGGGGCAAATCTTGTGCCTCACCTATCCATTGGCGGGAAACTACGGCGTGCCGAAAGTCGTGATGGAAAACGGTCTTGTGAGGAATTTCGAGTCCGGCAAAATACATGTGCAGGGCCTCGTGGTTAATTATTACTCGGAGCAATACTCCCACCACACTGCCATAAAGTCCCTTAGCGATTGGTTGAATGAGGAAAAAATACCAGCGATCACTGGCATTGACGTGCGGCATCTAACCAAAATCCTGCGCGAGAAGGGCACGATGCTCGGAAAAATAATAATCGATGACAAGGACATAGAAATTTATGACCCGAATGTCGTGAACCTCGTTGCAAGCGTGAGTGTGCGCGAACCAGTTATTTATGGCTCGCGGGGGAAAAGGGTGCTGCTCGTTGACTGCGGCGCGAAGAACAACATAATCCACTCGCTCCTTGGCCTGGGTGTACAAGTAGTTCGGGTGCCATGGGACCATGACTTCATGGCAAATGGCAGTGAATTTGATTTTGATGGGGTGGTGGTCAGCAATGGCCCTGGTGACCCGAAGATGTGCACCGCCACAATCGAAAACATGCGAAGGGCAATTGCCGATGAGCGCACAATTTTTGGAATATGCCTCGGAAACCAGCTGCTCGCACTCGCCGCAGGTGCCGACACCTACAAGCTCAAGTATGGTCACAGAGGCCAGAACCAGCCCGCGTACATCGTGGGAGAAAAGCGCTGCTTCATCACTTCGCAGAACCACGGTTTTGCGGTTAACGAAAAAACCCTGCCCCAGGGTTGGGAGCCATGGATGCGTAACGCAAATGACGATACCAACGAGGGCATCCGCCACAAGAGCGGGCGCTTCTTTAGCGTACAGTTCCACCCCGAGGCAAGCCCCGGGCCTTCTGACACAGCATTCCTGTTCGATGAATTTGCAAAGGTGCTGAAATGACCCGTATTCATACCCCACGGAAAAAAGGGCAGCAGATGCATACCAGTCCTGTGCGGAGGCCTACCAGATTGGTCTGCCGAAAGCTTCCGCCGGCAATAGTATATCGTGTATTTGAAAATTTAACAAATGCGCCAGACCGAAAACAAGCAGTGCAATATATTGAGTCATTACTGTGCAATATATTTGGATTAAGGTCAATTATTGAGCGATCGGCGAACTCTTTTATGGTCCGACAAGGATTGAAAGGTAAGGTATCGCGGCAACTCTATAATGATATTTTCCATTATGCGGGGAATGATTTACACGGTTTTGCTGGTCTTTTAGGGGCTGCAAGATTTTTGATTTTGCAATCCGGGCGTAAGTGATCTGAATGGCTAACCAGAAAAAAGTCTTGATCCTCGGCTCAGGAGGGCCGGCAGAGTTGCACTTTATAGATCAGTGATATGGAAGGCAAAGGGGGTGGGTGTGTTGGATGATTAAGCCGAAAAAAGTTCTGCTCTTGGGCTCTGGCGCCTTGCAGATCGGACAGGCCGGCGAAAGCAGGATATGGTTATGATTATAGCTATTCTTGCCGCCCATTCGACTACTCCGGTTCGCAGGCTATAAAGGCCCTAAAAGAGGAAGGGATTAAAGTTGTCGTCATCAATCCGAACATTGCCACTGTCCAGACTTCCAAGGGTTTCGCGGACGAGGTTTACTTTCTTCCAATCACGCCTTTTTTCGTGGAGCAGGTAATCAAAAAGGAAAAACCTGACGCAATCGCGCTCTCCTTCGGCGGCCAGACAGCATTGAACTGTGGCTTTGAGTTGGATAGGGCAGGTGTTCTGAAAAAATACAGTGTAAGCGTGCTAGGCACACCAGTAAAAAGCATAGAGCTCACAGAGGACAGGGAGCTTTTCAACCGTGAGCTAGGCAAAATCGGCATCAATGTCCCGAAATCCATCGCCGTCACTAACGCAAAAGACGCCCTCGCTGCCGCAAGTAAAATCGGCTACCCTGTGATGGTAAGGGTCGCATTTGCACTTGGCGGGAAGGGCAGCGGCTCGGCCAGGAATGAAAAGGAACTGAAAGAAATGGCCGACAAGGCATTCAAGACCGCGCCGCAAATCCTTGTCGAGGAATACCTATACGGCTGGAAGGAGGTAGAGTATGAGGTCGTGCGCGATTGCTTTGACAACTGCATCACAGTATGCAACATGGAGAACTTCGACCCGCTTGGCATACACACTGGTGAGAGCATAGTGGTTGCCCCTTCGCAGACTCTCGACAATCACGAGTACCACAAACTTCGCGAAATCAGCATCAGGGTCATAAGGCATCTGGGCGTAGTGGGAGAATGCAACATACAGTTTGCGCTCGACCCGCAGAGCGATGAGTACAGGGTGATTGAGGTGAACGCGCGGCTATCGAGAAGCTCCGCGCTTGCCTCAAAGGCAACGGGCTACCCGCTCGCATTCGTCGCGGCGAAGCTTGGTCTCGGCTACTGCCTCCTTGACCTGCAGAACTCCATCACGAAGGTCACCAAGGCCTGCTTCGAGCCTGCGCTGGACTATGTAGTGGTCAAGATTCCGAGGTGGGACCTGCAGAAGTTCAGGAACGTCAGCACGCGCATCGGCACGGAGATGAAGAGTGTAGGCGAGGTAATGGCAATCGGAAAGACTTTCGAGGAGGCGATGCAGAAAGCCCTGAGGATGCTGCAGATAGGTGCTTATGGGCTCGTGGGTAACAAGATGGTCTTCACAAAGCTAAGCCATGAGGTCAGGTACCCAACCGACCGCAGGGTTTTTGCCGTTGTCGAGGCTATTGAGAAGGGCGTCCCGATAGAAAAAATCTATAACGCCTCGAAAATCGACAAATGGTTCCTGTACAAGCTGGCCGGAGTAGTGAAAACAAAAAAGCTCCTTAAAATGCAGAAACTCGAAACCCTTGGTCATGAGCTCCTGCTCAGGGCAAAAAAGCAGGGCTTTTCCGACAAGCAGCTCGCGATGATTCTCCTCATTGAGGACGAGCGCAAGGTGCGGGAGAAGCGTAAGTCTTTGGGCATCCTGCCGTTCGTCAAGCAAATAGACACTCTCGCAGCCGAGTACCCCGCGAAAACGAATTATCTCTACCTCACATACAATGGCACGGGGCATGACTTTGAGTTTGGGTCTTTCGAAAAAAGTGCCAAAGGCAAAATACAGGCGCAGGAAGGGCTAGGCGGGGCCGTCAAGGGTTCAGTGATTGTCCTCGGCTCCGGGGCGTACAGGATTGGGAGCAGCGTGGAATTCGACTACTGCTGTGTCGGCGCCGCGAAAGCCGCCAAAAAAGCGGGCCACGAATCCATAATGATAAACTATAACCCCGAAACCGTCTCGACAGATTACGATGAGTGCGACAAGCTCTACTTCGAAGAATTGAGCTTCGAGACTGTTGCTGACATTTGCGATCTTGAAAAACCGGTGGGCCTTATAGTTTCTATGGGCGGGCAGATTCCCAACAACCTCTGCCTCAAGCTATGGAACATGGGCTACCCAATACTGGGCACCTCTCCTGAAAATATCGACCGCGCCGAGGACAGGCACAAGTTCTCGACGCTCTGTGACTCGCTGGGCATTCCGCAGCCTGAATGGAAAGAGCTCACGACAATCGAGAATGCAAAGGAGTTCACCAAAAAGGCCGGCTTTCCGGTGCTCGTGAGGCCTTCTTATGTCCTCAGCGGCCAGGCTATGGCGGTAGCCTTCAATGAAAAGGAGCTCTGGCAGTACCTCGGCAACGCCACTTCGCTGAGCAGGGAGTATCCTGTAGTCGTGAGCAAGTTCATCCTCAATGCGAGGGAAATAGAGTTGGATGCCGTGGCCTCGCGGGGCGAAATAATATCATTCGCCATAACCGAGCACTTGGAAAACGCTGGTGTGCACTCAGGAGATGCCACGATGGTGCTCCCGCCGCAGAGGACCTACCTTGAAACCGTGAGGAAAATAAGGGAAACTGGCAAGAAGCTTGCCTCCGCACTCAGCATCTCAGGCCCCTTCAACATCCAGTTCCTAGCCAAGGACAACGAAGTCATGGTGATTGAGTGTAACCTGCGCGCCTCGCGCTCGATGCCTTTTGTCTCAAAGGTCATGGGAACGGATTTCATAGAACTTGCCTCGGCTGCGGTTCTCGGCGAGAAGCTACAGCCAAACGGGAACTCCTTCCTCAACCTAGAGCACGTCGGCGTGAAGGCTCCGCAGTTCTCATTCTCCCGCCTGCGCGGCGCTGACCCTGTTTCAGGAGTCGAGATGGCATCCACCGGCGAAGTCGGGTGCCTCGGAGGTGATTTCGAGGACGCGTTACTCAAGGCGCTGCTCAGCACAGGCTATTCAATCCCGAAAAAGAGCATCCTAGTTTCGCTCACCGGAGATGCGAACAGGCAGAAGTTCCTAGAGGAGGCAAAAAGCCTAAGCGAATTCGGCTATGAGCTCTTCGCCACCGACACGACCGCGGAATTTTTGGGGCAGAACGGCATTGTGTGCAAAAAAGTCTTCAAAATCCACGAGAAAGGCTCGCCCAACGTGCTTGAGCTCTTCCAGAATGGGAGAGTCAATCTCGCAATCGTTGTGGCGGACCCCTTCAGGCAGATCGCAACCGACCCGAAATACGATGTCCGGCGCGCGGCAGTTGATTACAACGTGCCGCTCATCACAAATCTCCAGATTGCGCAAAGCTTCTGCCGGGCGATAACGAAAAAGAAAATTTCCGACCTTGAAATCAAGGCGTGGAATGAGTACATTAAGGATTAAATTTACCTGGTTCGATTTTCAAGTCTTATGAGTTTGTCCTGCTTATGAGTGCTCTTAGGGGTCCTGAATAATTCGCAACTATTCCAGTTCTTATCACCTCGCTTGTTAGCCGAATTTGGAAAGATGATGGATGAATGGGCACTAGCAACCGTGTTCTATTTTCCGCAATCACCACTATCCCTTCCATTTCACGTTGCACCCCATAGCGGGCTCTTCTTTGACCGTTACTTTCTTTCCGGCTAGCGCTTGCTCCAATGCTTCCTCCAGTTCGTTCGTCTTCGCAGTTTCGTGCGGCTTGCCGTGCGCATCATCGATACGGCCATGGTAAACCAGCTTCAGCTGCGAATCAAAGAGGAATGGGTCTGGTGTGCACGCGGCGCCGTATGCGCGGGCGACATTTTGCGTTTCGTCAAGAAGGTATGGGAATGCAAAGCCCTGCTCCTTCCCTACCTGCTTCATGTGCCCCAAATCGTCCTCACCATAGACCTCTGTGTCGTTGCTGTTTATGCCGAACATCGCAAGGCCTTTTGGTGCGTACTTGTCATAGAGTTCTTTGAGGTATTTCATCTTCGGCTTCACGTAGGGGCAGTGGTTGCACATGAAGACAACGAGAACGGCTTTTGTGCCCTTCGCCCCGGACAGGGAGTGGGTTTTGTCATCTGTTCCGGGCAAATTGAAGACCGGGGCGCTGCTGCCTTTTTTGAGAACGCTGTAATTGGAAGGCGTCAGGGACATGAGGGATTTCTGGACGATAACCCTTTTATTAGAATTCGTAGAGCCTTTTTTCAAAATCCACGACTAAACCTGCCCTGAACTTGATGCCCTCGGCTGCCAGCAGTTTTATCTTTTTCTGGATGCCCTGAGCATACCCACCTATGCTGCCATTGCTTGCAACAACGCGGTGGCACGGTGTCTTTGGTGCATTTGGGTTGGCGTTGCAGGCGTTTCCAACGGCCCTCACCGCCCCTGGCTTTCCTGCCGCCCTCGCCAGCTCGCCGTAAGTAGTGACCTTTCCTATTGGTATTTCCAGCATGAGGCGCCAGACCTTCTCCTGAAAAGCGGTTCCATTGGCCACCTAACCAACCCTGAGGAGCAGAATCATTATTCCGACGCCGAGCAGGAACCAGAGCAGCTGGAATGCTGATTCCTTTACCTTTACTTCCTTGTGGAGTTCCGGAATCAGGTCCGACCCAGCGATGTAAATGAATATTCCTGCAGCGAAAGGTAACAGGATTGATGTAGTGTTGCTTACCATTGAGCTCACGAATAGTGCCGCCGCAGCTCCAGCCACTGCAGTGAGTGCAGTAAGGAAATTCATGAGCAACGCCTTTCTCTTCGTGAAGCCGCCGTGCAGGAGCACTCCATAATCACCTATTTCCTGTGGAATCTCGTGGAAAACAACCGCGAAGGTTGTGGCGATGCCAACCGGAACGCTCGCGAGGTAGCTCGCGGCAATTATGATGCCGTCAATGAAGTTGTGCACTGCATCGCCCACGAGGTTCATGAACGCAATTGGGTGCGGGTGCTCCTCGCTTGTTGGGAGGTGGCAGTGCCTCCAGCGGATGAACTTCTCTATGCAAAACGAAAATACTATGCCGCCTATCAGGGAAATGGCGAGGCCTGTGCTGAACCCTGACTCTCCAACGGCTTCAGGTAGGAGGTGAATAAAGGCGTCGCCGAATAGCGCACCTGCTGAGAAGCTGACCATGTATACAAGCAGCCTTTTCGTGGTTTCCCTGCTGAATGGAAACAGGACAACCCCGACGAGCGAAACCATGCTCACCGCGACCACGCTGGCGAGCACGTACAACCAGATTTCAGCCATACGACCAAACACTGTTGTTAACCATTTTAAAAACCGTTAGGCGCCCTCGCAGGCAGGAGCGCATTTAAGGGCACTTCATAAAATTGGCATTTGATTTGGGGTCTATTTTCGGTCCGGTTGCATGGGGCGTTTAGGATTCACTCCACAACTACCTGCCCGAACATCTTCACTGCGATGTGCTCGTGGTATGCCCACATGCCCTTCTCATTGAACGTGAAGCTATAGCTCTCCCCTGCCTTTAGGCCCCTGCATGCGTCGAATATATTGCTTTCCTCGGCCGTGCCGCACTTGGTTATGCTAGAGCCCGGGTAGACCTCGTGAGTTGGGTGCTTTGCAGATGCCGGCCAGTTTTCCGATGAGGAATTGTTCACCCACTTCACGGTGTCGCCCTGTTTTACCGTTACTTTTTGGGGAGAATAGCCTGTATCAGTAATCTCAACAGTGTATTCCTTTGCGACAATAGTGTCAGGTGCATTGCTGCCTGGTACGGGCTGGCCCTGTGTCAATTCGCCCCCGCGTCCGTTTGCTGTTCCAGTCCCGTTGGTTCCCCGAGTTTCTGGGCCTGCTGCAGGCGGATTCCCAGCATCTCCTGCCCCTGTTTCGGGCAGCTGCGGCGGAGCAATGTCCTGGCCCTGCTCTGAATCCTGCCACTGTTCAGGCGCGAGGTTGTTATTGCCCTGGGTGTTCTGCGCAGGCTTTTGCTCCTGAGCGCATCCGAGGAGGAACACAAGAGCGATTAATGCTAATCCGAGAAAGAGTTTTGTTTTCATTCTACCGATTTTCTCCAGTTCTTTTTATAAATGCCACCGCCTGTTAACGCACATCCAATAGTTGCTGCGCTCATTTCGAGAATTTTGTCCTGCCGGTGTTGACGATGAGCATCTTCTTCTCGCGCGGCAGCTTGTCCTTCATCTGCAGCATGAGGGCAAGTCCTGCAATCCCTGAGGGCTCGCAGTTGATTTTCTCCTTCTCGGCGAGCCTTGTTGCCTCATCAAGTATTTCTCCTGCAGCAGGTAGACGTCCGATTCAGGGCCACAGTAACCCGCGTACTTGTAGGAGCTTAACTTCGCCACTTTTGGTGGCCTGATGGCTCTGACCTGATTTGTCTTTTGGGCTTTACCAGCGCAAATCTATGCTTGTTTGGCCG
>SBBR01000039.1 GCA_005239615.1 archaeon | reverse complement strand
GTCAACGATTACCTCCCAAAGCTCGTCTCGGAAAAAATAAGGGGAAATTTGCCGCCACAAGCCGCCATATTCGTGACGGGCATTGCCTTCAAGGGAATGCCGGAAACCGATGACATCCGGGGTTCCCCAGCAATAGCACTCATACGTGACCTTCAGGCTAATGGCTATGTAAACATCGCATGCCATGACTTTGTGGTGCCTGAAGAAAAGCTGCGGGTCATTGGCATTCCATGTGTGAGCTTTGAAGAAGGCATCAATGCCTTCCAATGCATTGTAGTTGCGAACAATAATATTAAGTACACTTCTCCAGAGGTGCAGAGCCAGATTAAAAAACTTGACAGGAAAGTGGTTGTTGTAGATGTGTGGAACCTCGTGCCATATGCCAAGGCCAAAAGTATAACCTACATCACCCTATAATCGGGCAAGCTGGCACTATTTTCTTTTTTTAACCTTTCAAATTTTGTTCGTACCAATCTCTTTAAAGGCAACTAAACTAAAGATATTATAAGTTTTTCAACTGGTGAATTCTTGATGTTTTCTTTTTCTGAACACAAATTCTTTTTATTGGCCGTCTCAGCATTCTCGATAATCTTTGTTGCCTTCTTCCCAGCTATATACACGTCAATCGATGAGCATGCTTTCCTGAAAAATGCGATTCTGCTAAGGGAAGGGAAAGTCGGCGAGAAGAACCCCGAGCTGGCGTGCCGTGCGACCATCCACAATGAGCATGGTTTTGTCGCCTCGCAGTTCATTGGGCGTTCTATTGCATTGGTGCCATTCACTTATTTTGGGCTTGGCGCTGTGATGTTATCTGGCCTTTTTATACATTTGGTTAATGCTGCTATTTTCTATTTTATTCTTAGGCGCTTAAAGATTGATCCAAGATTCACTGTACTTTACCTGTTCTTCCCTGTCTTGCTTTGGGAAAGCAGGACTCTGTATAGTGAACTTCTGGTCCTTACTGGTTTCCTTGCGGGGTTCTATTTTTATATTCGGGAGGGGAAATTCAGCTGGACGGCATCCGGTTTTTGTTTTGGGCTCTCCGCGCTTGTGAGGTATGATGCGGTTGTTGGCTTCGTTGCCTTTGGCCTGCCATTGGCTTTCAAGAACAGGCAAAAACTGTTTCAGATGGCAATAGGGTTCGTCCCTTTGCTGTTTGTGATTGTCTTTTTCAATTCTTTTGTTTACTCGGGGCCTTTTAATTCTGGTTATGGCACCAGCGTTTCGCTTCTTTCCTCAATACTGTCCTTTGGAGTGCCAACTTTTATGGCTTATCTTATGATACTTGCGTTTGTATTTCCCGGAATGCTTGTCTCGCCTGTGTTTTTTAATGGTAAAAAGTTCGCTGTACAGTTCGCCATCCTTTCAATTGCATATCTTATAATAAGCTCTCGCTTCACTGATTTTTTTTCATTTCCTGTGACTGTCGAAAACATCTTTATTTCGAGGCTCAGGTACCTTCTGCCGTTATTAGGGTTGCTCCTTATCCCGTACTCTTTTGTGTTCCAGTCGCTTGTCGATAAACTGAAAGTAAACCGGCAGACTTTTTTCTGGGTGGTTCTTGTGCTCGCGTGCAGTGGGGCAGTCTATGCTTCAGTTTTACACTATAATTTTACCGAATCACGACGGTGGGTTTACGATGCTGTGCAGACATATGTGCCAAAAGGCGCCCTTTTAATCGGGAGTTCCGACGACTGCATGTACTCAATGGCTCCCGACCTTACGAGGGCACGTTACCTGAATGTCAGTCCTTATTTGGACTTGGGCTCGGTGGGCAATAATATTAATCTCTTGGAAACGCTGGGGAAGGACACTTATATCTTGGACCTGAGTTATTCAAATCTTGAGTCCAGGGATACCGCGAGGCAGCAGGTAATAAACCAGGAACGCGCCATGATGGAAAATTTTATATTGGAGAATTCCGGGAGACTGGGGCTGATATTTTCCGCCGATAAGCCACACAGGATAAAGATATATAAATGGAAATGGGGAGGTGTGGTTGAATGACTGTTCAATGTTTAACCATTCATTTCGAATGCCTGGCCACGGAAAAATTTTGGTGGGATTAATGCCACGCCTTGATTCATTATTTCTGTCACGACCGTATTTTCCGTTTAGCTTTGGTGGCAACAGGGCTTTCAAGGCCTGAAATGGGAAACATACTATGGCAATAGGTCAGGTGAGCTAATGTCGGATTTATATAAGAAGGAATTCATAAAAAATGCGTTTTGGTCCTATTCGGCGAACGTATTTTCTGTCCTTGCTGGTTTCCTGTATATTTTTATAGTGGCAAATGCCCTTGGGCCAGCCCAATACGGGCTGCTGGCCTTCCTTCTTGATTTCATGTCGAACATTGCGTCGCTATTTGGCTTTGTTGTCTTATCAGAGATACTTGTGACCTTTATTCCCAAGCAGAGAAACAAGGCTCTTCTTTGGGATCTTCTAAAAATCGGGTTCTTGGTGGCACTGTTTTTTTCAGCAGTCGTTTTTCTGTTTCCCAATCTGATACTAATTCTTGCTAACCAAGGGAGCACCGAGCTTGTGCGTGCCATTGCCGCACTGATTTTCGTTAACAGTTTGTCAAACCTTCTGATTAGTGCCCTCTCTGGCGCTAGAATGTTCGGGAAAATTCTCAAGCTGACAATTGCTGAAAATACATTAAATATAGCGCTGTCAGTTTTTTTTATTTTTGTGTTGAATGCCGGAGTATTAGGTGTAGTATACGCAAAAATGTTATCTCTGTTGGGGACTGCTATGCTGGGATTCGTTTATTGCAAAACAATCCCTTTGCGTCCCACCCCAATTGACTGGAGACCAATAAAAAGATTTGCTTTCTTTTCATTTCTTCTAGTTGTATTGAGAAGGGCGTCCAGCCAAATAATCCTGTTTTTGATTGTGGTATTTGTAGACCCGGCGAAACTCGGCTTTTACTACCTGGTGCTCAAAGTCAGCACGTATTTCATGGAACTGCCAATAGTGTCAATGAATACCGTATTGCTGCCAACCATAAGCGCGCAGGAAAATAACCGGCAAGTCCTGTGTAAAACAGTGTCAAAGAACATAAAGTTTTACCTTCTCCTGTCGGTGGCTTTTTCAACGGCATTGCTAATTTTTGGGTCGTTCTTCCTGGAAATTTTCTTCCCTAGTTATTATGAGGCATCGTCCCTCATTCCATTTTTTGCAGTATATTTTCTCTTGACTTTTGACATCTCCCTAGGCTCGTTTTACAGGGCCATCAAAAGGAACGACGTTCTGGTAAATGGCAGCGTAATAATGCTGGTCGCGTCGATAGTGCCCGGGTATTACCTGATTCAGAATTATGGCGTGTTTGGCATTGTGGTCGCTCTTATAGTAAATAGGGCGCTGCAGCTGGCATACCTCTCAATTGATATTTCTAAGCACGGGTATGAAATAGATTTTGTCCCTAGGGCAGCAGACCTCCGTTTCTTTCTGGATACTGCTATGCATACGGTAAAAAACAGGTTCAGATGAGCGCTATTTCTTTGACAGCACAAAGAAATAATGGTACCTGTGCTTGTCCAGTACAAACTCTCGTTCTATATTGAAAAATCTTGTTATTTTTGCCACAACCGATTTTTTACTTGTGCCCCGTAATCCCATCTCCCATTCATGGGTCAGTGTGGACGGCTTATTATCAAACGCCCTTTCAAATTCCAGCCTGAAGGACTTTTTGAAAAATGGCGCATCAACCATAAAATAGAAATTGACCGCACGATAGGGAAGGGAAATAACCGCCCACTTCCTTGTCATTTTATGTATATTTTCAAGTGCTATTTCGAATTTTGCGAATGGTATGTGCTCAAGTACTTGGAATGCGGATACAAGGTCAAATTTCTCTGGAACCTCCTGTTTCTCGGCTATGTCCATGACAAAATCTGGGCGGAGTTTTTCATCAATGTCTGCTTCGGATACCTTTACCTCAGTCCCCGAAAAATATTTTTTCAGGAACCCGCTTCCACACCCTATGTTGAGCATTGTCTTGGGCTTAAGTTCATTGATAATGCTTACTTGGGCGTGATATGAATGGAACCGGTCCGCGCTGTCGTACTTTTCATGTGAATAACTGTCGGTTTCGTCGCGTGCCATGGCACCAATTCCTGTAGGGCTTTTTTTTTTATGTGTGCACCAAGTTACAATAAATGGCTTTTTGTGCACCAAGTTTTAAACTGGATCACCATAAAAAGTTTCCCTTGGCGTTTTCCCACAGTAAAGACAACGACACCGTATGACTATAAGACTTCATAAGTCACTTTGTTTCACGATATCTTTAACGGCCACAAGTGCTTTCCAGTTAGAGTGTTCTCTGTCAAATTTTTTCAAAGCTATCTGTCGTGCCAGAATGCCGATTTTTTTAAGTTTGTCTGAGTGCAGTGCCTCAAGAAACTTTTCCCTGAACCCATCCCAATTCGTGGCAAAGAACCCAAGGCCATCTGAAACAATTAGATTTTCAAGTTCCCCGCCCATTTCCCCTTTCCCAACAATTGGCAGTTCCGAGAAAAAAAAGTCGTACGTCTTCACTGGTATACAGTAGTCTCCCATTCCTTTTGGGAGCGGATCGAGGCCGAAGTCAGAGGCGGAGTAATACCAGTTCAATTTTTCGAAACCAAAGCCACCTGAATTGACAAACCGTGTTTTTTTGGCAATACCAGAACTGCGAACAATCCCCTTCAGTTTTTCAAATTCCATGGCCTCCGCTTTGCCAGCCTGTATTACAAATAAGAGGTAGGCATTTTCTCTCTTTATTGTGTCCGCAAGCTCCTCGATCATCCTTTCTAAATCCTTCTTCACAAATGCGCCCGCGTAAATCGCCACCTTGGCTCCTTCTGGTATGCCAAGGCTTTTCCTCATAGCTTTTCCCTTTTTTGCGTCACGCCTGAAAAGCTTCGGGTCAGAGCCGTTGGACACCAGCAGAATCTTCGACTTGTCCAGCGTGAACCTGGAGGCGATTCTCCCGATTGTCTCCGTGACCACGAAGACCCTATCCGAGAGGTTGTAGGCGAGAGCCTCCATGAGCTTGTACCCCCAGAGCTTCGGGTCCATGCGCGTGTATATGCCAAGCCCCTCATACTCGTGAGTCCATGGGTCGCGCAGGTCCGCAACGAAGGGAATGCACCTGAGTTTTGCCGCAATGAGCGCAACAAACGAATGCGTTAGTGGAGGGCTAGTTCCGAGTATCACATCAAAATCCCCTTTGAATGCCGCCACAAATGCACCCTCAAGCCCCTTGTACCTAACGTATCCTTCAGGTGCTCTGCCTTTTCTCATGTTTGCCCTTTCTGGTGAAAATACTTTTACCACTATACCATTCCTTTCGAAAAACCTCTTAAGGGAATCCACCCTGAGCGAGCACGCCCCAAGTTCGGGTAGCGAGTATGGGCTGAATATGGCAATTTTCATTCTTTCCCTCCCTTCAAGCCAATAAAATGTTTTTTTTTGTCTCCCAGTACCGAAAAGTATATTCTCTCAATCTCGTCAACTCTGCCTTCCCACGAGAACGACTTCGCGCGCCGTACCGCGAGTCTCTGGAGGTGCCTTTTCCTCATCGTTCCCCAGTCCATCAGACTCCTGATTGCCCTGGCAGCCTGCCGCGCGTCGGAGAAGTCCAGCAGCACTCCAGCTCCTGAGTCGCCAAGTATCGAAGAGAATCCTTCATTGTCCTGCACGATTGGTATGCACCCGCTCGCCATCGCCTCCACGAGCGCAATGCCGAAGCCCTCATGGCTCGAGGCGGAAACAAAGAATTCTGCCTCAGCGTATAGCTCCCTTAACCTCTCCCTGCTTGGGTCCGCCACATACCTGACCCTGTTGTCAGCACTCAGTAGGGCATTTTTTCTCAGGTAGCCTTGGAGCAGCCCCTCCCAGTCAGTCCCGGCGATGGTGAGCGTTAAGTCCATGTCCATGAGGAGGGAAAACGCCTCGAGCAGCCTTTCTACCCTCTTGTTGCGCGAGAATCTTCCAACAAAGAGGAAGGTGTTTGGCTTCTTTTTGCCGGGGGAGAAATCCTCGGGCCTTATGCCGTTCTCGACCAATGCAACATTTCCGCATACCATACCGAATTCCTCCTTGTCGTTCCTGCTTACTGCAACCACCCTGTCGGCAAGCGGCAGTAGGAGCCTCTGGGCAATGCTAAAGTACATGGCCTTCAAAATCCAGATGTCGTGAGTGTGGAATATCCCTCCATGTGTGGAAACGACAACTGGCTTCCTGTGCAGCGACTTTGTCGCGATTAGGAAATCAGAAAAAAAACCGATGCCGTGTACGTGCACAATGTCGCAGCCCCTTATTTTGCCGAGCACCGCTGGAGCTATTTTATAGTACCTAAGGTCAAGGCAGCCGATACGCTCTACCTCTATCCCGCTGATTTTCTCCTTTTCGGGCAGTTTCCGCTCCGATTTCGCACAGGTGTCGAGGCATACGACCTTTACTTCGTGACCCCTCCTGGCTAGTTCCCCTGCGGTATCCTCCATAACTTTTTCAACGCCACCGATGCAGGGCGTGAAGTGGTTTCCCACTATCGCGATTTTCATTTTGCATCCCTTTCTAGCCAGTGCAGCCTGCCGAGCACCCCTGCAGGCAGACCGAGCATGAACGCTGCGGTCCTCACCTGTATCATGAAGAGCGCGAACACCGCCACTGTCAGGTTCTTCTGGAGGACGAAGTGGAAAGATCTGAGTATGGTGAGTGTTGCAACGATGCCAATCACCACGTTGGCCACGAGCAGTATTGCCGCAAGCTCCGGCTGGTCGAGGAAGTACAGGACTGGGACGAGCCCGACCATTGCGGTGCCGAAATACCCTGCGATAATTTGAGCCTTTATGGAATTCGGGGTGTACGAGTCGTGCACAATCTTGTCTGAGTGCTTGGAATAAAGCGTCACTCTGTAAAATGCCCTGTAGAACTTCACCCAAAAATACTTGGCGATGGTGTCCGGGTGGGAGTGATATACAACTGCCTTCGGATTAAACACGAGCTTTTTCCCGCTCTTTGCCAGCTTGTATGACAGCTCCGGATCCTCTCCTGAGGCTTTCGGAAATGATTCATCAAACCCCCCGGCTTCGAAAAAGTCCCTGGCGCGGTACGCCGCGGAGTAGCTCCCAATCCAGTCAAGCCTTTCTGAATTTGCCTTCATCCTCTCATACCTCTCCTCAATCTCCGCCTGCACGAACCTCGCCGTGAGCGACGTCTGCATTGTTCTATACGTGCCCTGAACCCCTGCAACCCTTTTGTCGGCAAAGGGCTTGAGCATTTCCGCGAGCCATTCCTTTTCTGGAATACAATCAGCGTCCGTGAAGACAAGTATTTTCCCATTCGCGAACCTAGCGCCGAAGTTGCGTGCCTTCGCCGGTCCGGAGTTCTCCTGATGCACGACCCTTGACCCGAGCTTCTTTGCGCGGGTGGCAGTATCGTCCGAGCTTCCATCGTCGACCACTATTATTTCATATGATTTTTTCGCAACACCCTTTTGGGCCTTGAGTGAAGAAATGCACGCGCTTATAGTGCCAGAACTGTTATATGCTGGGATTATCACGCTTGCGAGCACCTGCATTCACCTCGTGTAACCAATTCCTGAATCACAAGTTCCTTTCTTCAGTGGCAGCGCCTGAGTGCCTCGTGTTTAACTTAACTTTCCTCGCCTTCACAATCATCTGCTCCTGCAACCCACCTGGGAGTAAATTGTGCAGCAGTGCGCGGAAAAGGAATGTCCACTTGTTCCTGCTGCCATAAGCGTTCTCCTCGGAGTAAGGCTGGCAGAACCGTTCCTCAACCTCGAACCCTCTCTGTCGTAGCATCGCCTCAAGTTCGCCGAAATTCATGAGGCTTATGTGTATCGGGGTTTCGTAGTTGTGGAAAATCCTGTTTATGAGGCTGTCCCTGTTTGGAGTTGTAATTATAATGGTGCCGCCATTCTTCAGCACGCGGCTAGCTTCCGCAAGGAACCGTGTGGGTGATTCAACATGTTCAATTAACTCCCCGGCAAAAATAGAATCAAACGTCCCCGTCATGAAGGGAATTTTCTCAGCCGTGGCCTTTTTGTAGTGTGCCGTGTCCTCCTTTGTTTCAATGTCCACGCCATAGATGTTTTTCCGCCCGAACCTCTCAATGAACTTGGCGTGTATGCCGCCCACGTTGTACCCAACGTCAAGTATTTTCCCGCGGAGATTCCGCAGCGCGAATTCCACCCTATCCATCTGAAAAACCTTTCCAAAAATCGCAATAATATTGGTCAGGCCGCTTTAAATATTATTGTTGGTACACAAGAGAAACCTCTTGTTCGAATTTCGCTTCGGAAGAACGGGTGTGGGTTCTTCGAACCAGCAGGACTTTCTATCGACCTAGCTGGTACGGCCTTGTGTAGTGCGGCTTTCAGGACTCTCGTGCCTTGAGTCAAGGGTCGTTTTACCTAGCAGTGCACAGAAAGGCGCATCGCCAAGAACGCATTTTAAAACAGTTTGAACCAAATGGTGGTCATGTACCTACAATACTGCAATTCTTTTGCAGATAAAGTAAAGCTAGCAATGCAGCTTCCGTTCCTTTTTCTCCGCGCCAGAATTTCCGGGAAAAAATTATTCGAATCAAATTTCTTAATCCCGGTCAACGGCCACGATTCCATATTGGCATTTCTGCTGGAAAACCCCGATGATTTTGTTCCAAAGTGGTTCAAAGAAATGGAGTTTGAAAAGCAAGGCATTTTTTTAGACATAGGGTGCAACCTGACTTTTTTTTCCGCATACTATACTTCCATGACTGGTAGAAATTCAATCGCCTTTGAAATCAATCCTCAAACTGCAGCGCTCGTTGAAATTGCCTTGTCGGATTCAGAGCTCAGGGAAAAAATCGCAGTTAACAACTACGGGTTGTCAGACATTGAAGGAGAAGTCACAATAAGTTTCGACGAGAAATATTCCCCTTTAACTACTGGAGTTCCTGCAAATGTTGGGCTTATGGAGAAAGAGCATAGAACCAAATTTTCCGGTTCATTAAAAGCGATGGTAAAAACCCTCGATTCCGTGGCAAGTGAAATTTTACATGGGTGCGAAATCGGGCTTATCAAGATTGATGTCGAGGGTATGGAGCCAAACGTCATACGTGGGTCCTTGAAAACAATACGATCACACAAGCCACGGATAATTTTCGAGTCAAATTCGAAGGAAAGTTTCAAAGAAGTTTGTGCCATCCTGCGCAAAGAAAAATACAAAATTAAAGAATTGAACAGGAACAATTTTCTGGCCAGCAGTAATGACGCTCTTTCACTGAAGAGGCTCCGTGGCGATTAACAGGTTATCATCTTTGGGTCACTTAACCAATGTAACTGCCATACCCCCAGCAACCCAAACAACCCCACCCTATTCAGAGGGTGGTTTGGAGGTCGGGGTCGTTTCCGTTGGCGGTAGTTTATGAGACCCCGCCAACCCAAATCCCTGCGGGAATTTCCGTT
>SBBR01000043.1 GCA_005239615.1 archaeon | reverse complement strand
AGCCCGAGCCGATATCGCCAAACTCCGCCGAGATTTTTTTTATTTCAACGTCCCTCTCAACCTTCGCGATGATGGATGCCGCGGAAACGACAGGGTAAGTGATGTCTGCCTTGTGCTCCGAGATGATTTTCACTGGAAAGGAAATGTACTTGCTGATGCGCGCTGCAAAATCCTCCATCACAATGTCAGGCGAGTCAACGTAAGCCACATCGGGCTTCTTGGTGAGCGCATTGAGGAGCTTTGCCGCGTGCATCGCCTCGAGCTCATTCAGGCCCCTCCTGCCTACCATGCCATCGATTTCCTGCGGCATGATGTGCGAGGAGCGGAATTCCAGGAGTGCGGATTTTATCATTGGGAACTGGCGCTCCCTCTCGCCTGCGGTAAGTAGCTTCGAGTCTTTCACGCCTATGTCAAGGAGCTTCTGCTCGTCGTTCTTGTCGATGAGGGCAACCGCCATCACGAGCGGGCCGATGCAAGGCCCCCTACCAGCTTCATCAATGCCTGCAATAAGCATGAAAGAAAAAGGGAAGACGATTTTTTAAAGAAAATTACACCGGAAAAAAATCTGGCCCAAAAAAGCCGGGGCTTGTTGTCTTGTACCTTCACTTCAGTTCGCTCATCGCCCTGTTCCCCCTGTCCACCTGCATGTCGCATGCCCTGCACGTGTCGATGGCGTCAAGCACGAGGCGCTTGTTCGCGAGCGCGGCCTGTATCTTTTCGGGGGTGGAATTTTTCCTGCGGAGGGCATTGAACTTGTTCTCGTAAATCTCAGCAAGAGCGCTCAGGCTCGCCTGCACAATTTCCTTTTCGGGGTTCTTGGACCTGTGGAAGGCGCGACGGGCGTGGCACAGGAGGCAGCTGCGCTTTATACTCTTCACTAGCCTCCGCTCGAGGTCGGTTATTTCCTCCAGCTCCAAATCAACCCCCGACTTAGAATTGGCATGAACGGATATTTAATGGTTGCTCGTGGGTCAGACCAGCACCAGCTAACCTTAAATACAACAGCGAGCCAATGGATTTATGGTGCCGTCATGGAAGCCTGTGCAGCGAAAGCCTGGCGCCTCATGGTTCGGCCCTGAAAGGATTGCAAGGCTTACTGTAAGGAGGGACGCTGCAAGGCTTGCCCCGGTGCACATCGGAGAAGGCTTCAAAAAAACGGTTTATCTTGGGAGCGTCCATTTCAGGGCGGATACGCCGGCAGGTTCGAGGCTCGTCAAGAAAACTGTCGCTATAAAAACATTCAAGGAGCCGCTCTCCGACGGGCAAGCCATGGCATACAACAAGATTATCAAAGACCTCCGCGAGAAAGGCTGCCCGATACCAAAGGGAGCCATCTACAAAGTCACGGCCCAGACCGCCCCTGGGCTATCCGGAATTGCGGCCGCGGGGGAATGGGTCGCCATACAGCAGTACTTCGGCCAGGGCGCGAAAACGAAAATAGTCGACAGGCGGCAAGAAGTCGAAAGGAAAATGCAACAACTGAAGGCCCGCGGCAGGCCCTTGGGGGGGCACAGCGACTATTCGCTGCTGTTCCATGGGAAAAGGCTTGAGCGCACAGAGGCGGTGAGGCTCATGGCGAGCCTTGTAGATTCCGGTTATGTCCCGAAACCCGACGCCGTGGCGCCCCTGAGGAGGGCAAAAGGAAAAGCAGGGGCAATCCCTTTTGACTTCGACCTCGTTGTCGACGAGTATATCAAGCCAGGGACAAAGCCAAGCGGGGCGGAGCTTGCCGGCCACCTAATCCATTCCATCAGACAGCTCTCCCCGGACATGCGGGAGCGCATGAGGCTCTTTGAGATATGTATGGGGGAGGTGAGCTCGCCTGAAATAAAGCGATTCCTAGTGTTCCTGAAAGGCAATTTATCGGAAAAAGGCGAAGAGCCGACACACGGCATCGATTTCCAAAGTTAGGGCCTTTAAGTTTCGAACGCACCAGCGATTGGTTTGGAAAAAACAAAAAAATGGGTTGAAGCCGTGGCTCTTACGCCACGACCTCTATGTTAAGCTTCTTCTTCAGTTCCCTGTAGCGGTTCCTTATCGTCACTTCCGTGACCCCCGCGACATTCGCGACTTCCTTCTGCGTCCTGCGCTCGCCCTTGAGCAGGCCGGCGATGTACACCGCGGCAGCCGCAACTCCGGTTGGGCCGCGCCCCGAGATGAGGCCTTTCTTGATTGCCTCCTCGAGGATTTTGCGGCCTTCCTCCTGCACCTCTCCTGAGAGGTTGAGCTCGGAGGCGAACCTCGGGATGTAGTGTATTGGGTTGGTCAGCGGTATGTCGAGCTTGAGTTCCCTCACGAGGAACCTGTATGTTCTACCTATTTCCTTCTTCGTGAGACCGCTTGCCTCGGCCATCTCGTTGAGCGTCCTAGGTACGTTGTAGTTCCTGCACACTGTGTAGAGCACAGCTGCCACGACCGCTTCGATGAGCCTTCCCCTTATGAGGCCCTTCTTCACGGTCTTCCTGTAGAGCAGCGCCGCCGCTTCAACAAGCTGTTCAGGCGTGTTGAGGTAGCTCGCTATCCTGCGAAGCTCCGTGAGCGCGATTGAGAGGTTGCGCTGCATCGAGGAGCTTATTGATGCCCTCTTGTGCCACTTTATGAGCCTGTACATCTGCGCCCTTGACTTTGAGGAGAGCTTGTTGCCCCTGAGGTCTGTGCCGCGCCTGTCAATCATTGTGACAAGGCCCTTGTTGAGCTTTACGTACTTCATTGGCGAGCCAGTCCTCGCCCTTTCCTCGCTCTGGTCTGAGTCGAAGCTCCTCCATTCCTTGCCGAGATCAATCTCGTCCTCGGAGATTATGAGCCCGCAACTGTTGCATACTATCTCACCCTTCTCCTCGTCCCTGAATATCTTGTCGCTCTTACATTCCGGGCATTTAATATCGGTCAAGCCAAATCACTCCCGTGTGCTATTCACGCTTGGTTCTCCCCACCGAATGAACCTTAATCCCAATAATTCCAGAAATTTGACCCAAAAGAAACCGTTGAATAGCAATTTATATAAATGCTGCGCTCAGCATTAATAAAGTTTTCGGTACTATGCAGAATTAGCGAGCTTACTTATTTTCGATTTTTGGCTCTTCCTCGGGCTTTTCAGGAGTTTTCCCGGAAGCTTTCTTCTTTTTTTCAGATTTGCCGGTTTTTTCCGCCTTCAAATCCTTTTCCCTGACGAACTCGCCGAGAATTACACCCTGTATCGTGCCCTGCTGGCCAGGCCTGTTGGTGACCTTCACAAAGACCTTCTGGTCAGCGGCCCTGCACTCAAGGACAGCGCCTTTGGTTATTATGTTGTTCCTCGCGAACTGCCTGTTGGCCCTGTTCTCGGCCACTGTAATGATTTCGAACTGTCTTACCTTGCCGTCCTTTGCGTTGACGTTAACACTCCTTTCCCTCTTGAGCTTGACCTTCAAGCCCCTGCCGAGCTTCCTTGCCGGCCTCCTGTCGACGCCTTCCTGCGATGCAGCAATTGTGGTGTTGCTAGGCTCTCCGCCCTTCCACGCGAGTCTCTTGTCGCTCCTTCTCATTGTCGTCCTAAGGCCACCTGAGGCCTTCCTCTTGCTCTTCAAGTGCCACTGAGTCATGAAAACAACCCTTTTAATTACTTGAAACCAATGCACAATCATGCCGGAAATGAAAATCCTGGGGAAGAATTTCGCTGCCCTTGCCGGCAGAATAGCTACTGATTCTTATAGCACGACCATT
Source organism: archaeon (assembly GCA_005239615.1). Taxonomy (GTDB): domain Archaea; phylum Iainarchaeota; class Iainarchaeia; order Iainarchaeales; family Iainarchaeaceae; genus CABMIU01. Next base: position 10,688 of record SBBR01000043.1, on the reverse strand, counting down.
AAAAAGCTTGCGCTGCTGAACGCGAAATCAACAACCCAAAATCAGGACCAAAAAAATGCCTACCAAGTGGCCTGGCCTGCTGCCGTCGGTTTCGTCCAAGTCGTCCCAGCCAGGTTTTGTGCCGGATGGAACCATGTCTTTTTTGCCCTAGAACACGCTGTGTCAGCAATCGATTCCCGGACCGCCTTTTCGCGCAAGCCCGAGCTGGAATTCTTGATTCACTTCTTCAGCGAGAAGCAATTGTACAAAGCATTGGACAAGGCGAGGTTTCGGGACAGTGAGGCGTTGGTTCTAGTGATTGGTAAGGCGGACGGAAAAAACATCGAGGCAGCGAAAAAGGTGCTTGGATTTGTTGAGGACGGCAAAGCCATGGAGTGGGAACACTGTAGAAACACAAAGGGCATTATGAAGGAATTCGGCATCACCGAGACCGAGCTTGAGGCTGTTTCAGATTTGGAGAATGTTCTTGATGAGCTTGTGATTGAGAGGGTTTCGATGGTGGCGCTGGAGAAGTGAGTCAGTAGTATTGTTCGCCGAGCAGGTAATTCATTATGAACCGCATCCTTTCAGCCCTGTCGAGCTGCGCTGTCCTTGCGCTCAGCCCGGCGAATTCGTCCTGTTTCATGTTGATGGCCCGCTGAAAGGCTTTCTTTGCAAGGTCCTCCCTACCAGCCCTCACTAGGGCCCTGACGTTGCTGTCAACGTAAGGGACAATAGCCATGAGCCTTGAATCCTTCTCATTTGGCACCCTATATTGTATAGCGTTGCGTCCAATAAATTCCATCAGCGAGTACTTCTCGTGGGTTTCCACTTCATTTACCCTGAGCCCTGCAGCCTCAAAGTCAAACGAGAATAATGCCTTTCTGTGCCCGCTGCCGAGGGCGCCGATTGCCCTGAGTTGGTGTTCCTTCGCCAGCGATGGAAAGAGCCTCTTCACTTCCCTGAAAAGGAACGGCAGCTGCTCGGCAATCCGTTTGTTGCGCATGTTTGTAGTCTCCAAAAGCGCAGCAGCCTCTTTTGTCTCGACCTGCTGCAGCTTTAGCAGCGGCGCATTCATTGCCCGTGCCCTGTCAATCTCGGCAGCATTCCTCCTGTAAGCCTCATAATCAGAATAAATCTTCGCGAGTTCATCAGCAGAATACGCCTCTATTGGCACTACATGGATGCGCCTTAGTGCCAATTCCGTTTCAAGGACGGCATTGAATTCGTCGGCCTGCGGGTTGGCCTTAAGGTACATTTCAACGAGCCTTTTCTTGGCTTCACTTGCAGCCAGCCTATTCCCGAGCAAATGCGCAAAGTTTTCGCGGTAATTTTCCGCATCCCTTTCGCACAGCCTAACAGTAGCCTCGAATTCAGCCCTTCCAACCATCGCGGCTTCCTTAAAGAAAACATGGAAAGGCCTTCCGTTTTTCGCGGCTGAATCCACAAGCCCCAGTATTGGCGCGCCATGGATGCCGAAATCATGCCTCTGAAATACCATCGTGAGCTCATTCCTTTTTTCAGCACCGCCCAAAATGGTATCTTGAATTGCATTGCCTCTACGCCCTTTTTGGCGCCATTAATGGCGGCTAAGCCAACCGCTGTCCTCGTCAGCGCCTCCCTCCGGGTCATCACCAGCTTCGGGGTTATCGCCTCGGCTTTAGCGGCAGAGGCCAATCTTTTCACGGCAGCCAGTGGGGAGAAAAAAAATTGCCTTCTGGTAAAGGCTTTTGACGCGATTTGCTTTGTCGCTTCACGCCCAAGCTTTTTTTTGAGCCTTTCGCTCGGCCCTTCGCTCCCTTCTGGATTTAATAAAATTTCTAACGCTTTAGAAGAATAAAATCCTATCCCTTCAACAAAGGAGATTCTTCAGCCCTTGTTTGCTTTTTCTCGCCCTCATTAAAATAAGCGTTCAGCACCTCATGTATCTTGCGTGCCTTTATCGGCCCCATCTTCTCGACTTCCTGCAACTCATTGATGGAGGCGGTGACAACCCCTCGCACAGTCCCAAATTTTCTAAGTAACGCCTTTGCGAGGCTTGGCCCTACCATTGGGAAGCCCTCCACGAGGAACTGCTGTTGCTCCTTCAAAGTTAAGCCCTTCCGCCCAACACGCAGCCGTATTTCCTTCTCCGTGCCTAGCTGCTCCCGCTTCGCGATGGTATAAAGGTATTTCGCGGTCTCGTCCTCTCCGGCGGAGTAGAGGATAGGTATTTTGTAGTTGAGGGCAATGGAAGCCATGATACCCCTGATGGCATTTTCGTGGATGTTCCTGATTGTGAACAGTTCCTGCGGGTCACCTTCGAGAATGAGCAGCGGTGCTGAGTAGTTCGAAGACATCATGGTAAACTGGCCAAAGAGCCTTCCGTCCACTACCGAGCTCAAAAAGTCCTCGACGGTCTTGCGTTCCACCACCACGTCATCGCTCAATACAAAATCGCCCACTTCAAGCTGCTTGACCCTTATGACAGCGTCCGTGTCCTTGAGGCGCAATATCACTCCAGAGGCTTGTTCGCGTGTATCAGCGTAGATAATGACCTTGTCGGCGTTCGGCCGGATGAAGCTATCAAGCGTCGTCTGCTCAGCGAGCCTTTTGCCGCTGTGGCTTTGCAGCCCCTTCACTTGCACGCCGGACAGGCCTTGTGCAGGAAGAGTGTCGTCGCCAGTATCGAGGTTTTGTGCGGATGAATCCTCCAATGTAGCGCCTTTAAAGTCAATCGCTCCCTCACCCGCGATATTCCCTGGAATCGCGTGCGGCCGCTGCAGTTCCTTCAGTGTAGAGTGCATCTTCCTCTCCTTTGCCCTGCTCGCGTAGTAGAAGGCCTCGTCGCGAGTGTTCCGCGCAATCATTATAATCACCTTTCCCTCCGCTTTCCTTCCTGTGCGGCCTCTGCGCTGTATAGTCCTTATCTCCGAGGGCACGGGTTCGTAGAAGACAACCAAATCCACTTCCGGAATGTCGAGGCCCTCCTCGGCAACGCTGCTCGCAACGAGCGTATTATAAGTGCCTTCGCGCAGCGCCGCGATGATTTCCACCTGCTCCTTCTGCGTGAGCCCTTTGTCGCCTTCGCGCTTCGTCGCCTGCCCGACAAACCTCTTTGCGCGAATCGTTTCTATGCCATCCAGATAATCGCCAACTGCGAGGATGTTTTCCCTGTAGTGGTTAAACACTATCACCTTGCTCTCCGGGTTTTTGTGGAACTGGTCGACGAGGATGTGCTTGAGCGCCTCCAGCTTCGGGTGCACAAGGCCTTCTTTTACCAGCTCATGGACAAGGCGCTTCACCTTTATGATGTGCGCGTCGTCCATGACGTGGCGCACCGCCTTCGACGTCCCTTTCTCCGCTTCGACAGTCATCTTCTCCAGGTACTCGTACAAAGGGACAGCCCCCTGTGTTTCGAGCAAAGTGAGGGCGTGCGCCACCTTGAGGAGGGCGGCGATTTTGGACGCTGCCGAGTATAGGTAAGCGGCATTTTTCCCGCGCGACATTATCTCTCTTCTCACCTGCGCCTGCAGCACGAGCATGTCCTTGCGCGAAAAATACCTCTTGCCGAGGCCGAGGCCCATCTTTTTCACGGCATCTACCTGTTCCTTCTGGAAACGCTCTAAGAGGACCTTCACCTCTAGGAATTTTGGAGGCAAATCCACCCTGACCCAGTCCACATTAATCGGGTTCACATAGCCACGCACATCCTCGTCCTCGTGCGTCCTGATTTCCACGTTCTTTATGAAAAGGTTGTGGCACACGCTCTGGATTTTCTCCTCTTTTCCCCCCGGAGATGCCGTGAGGGCAAGAATTAGTGGCTCTTTGTCCGCGGCCTGCCGCATATAATGCTCTGCAATGAAAACATAGCTGTAGTTGCCGATTGCGCGGTGAGCCTCATCGAAAACAACCAAGCCGAAATCCCCGAGGCTTACCGCACCACCCACCATGTCGTTCTGGATTGCCTGCGGGGTCGCGGAAATGATGCGTGCCTTCTCAAGGAGGGTTTTCCTTTTTTCCGGTGACACCGTGCCAGTCAGGACAGTGACCTCATCCCCTGGAATGTTGAGGAACTTTATGAAGCTGCGCTCGTGCTGCACGGCAAGGGGCTTGGTGGGGGCAAGGAACAGAACTTTTTTGTTTTTTTGCAGCACCTGCGCTGCGACGAGGACAGCAATCACAGTTTTTCCGAGCGCAGTGGGAGCGACAACCAATGTGCTGCCCTTTTCGATGACCTTTGCCGCGATGACTTCCTGATAGAGCTTGGATTCGACAGTATCGGGCTTAATCAGCGGGTGTGAAATAAAAGCCATGTGACCAAACACAATTAACCTCAAAAATCCTTTTTAAATCAGGCAGAGGGGTCTGTGCCGGTGCGGGACATTAAGGTGGCTTTTTGCGAAGAAGAGGGCATTTAAAGGGTTTTTCAGGGTGAAAAAAGGGTTTTATTTAAATTAATTTGCCCGCAATTTCTTTCTAGAGGGAGTTATTAATGGCAGAGCATATTCTACCTTTGGCAGCAGTGGACAGGATTATCCGCAAGGCAGGCGCTGGCAGGGTGAGCGAGGACGCTGTGATTGCGCTTACCGAGGTTCTCGAAGAGGAAGGAATCAAAATCAGCCAGCAGGCAGCAGAGTTCGCGAAGCATGCCAACCGCAAGACGATTGTGGGAGCCGACATCAGGCTCGCGCTGAAGCAGCTGAAGGGGTAAATGCAGGCAGCCTGCAAAAGAATTTATAGTAAATGCGACCTATTACTATTTGGAAGTGCCTGTCATGAAATGGAAAATCACGCTTGAAATAGATGAGGACGGATGGTATACCGCGACTGTCCCTTCCTTGCCAGGGTGCATTAGCCAGGGCAAGACTAAGAATGAAGTCCTCAGGCACATAAGGGAAGCTATTGAGCTTCATCTCGAATCGCTTGCCGAGGAGGGCGTTCCCCTGACTGGCCGGAGGGAAAATGCCATCGTGGCCGTGCGAATATGAGGCTCCCAGTCATTTCCGGAAGAGAACTAATCAAAATACTGCTCAGGAGGGCTACTCTATCAAGAACCATAAGGGGAGTCATGTCCATCTCTGGCACCCGCAAAAAAGGCCAATAACCGTCCCAAATCACAAGGTAATTTCAAAAGGCACGCTGAAGGAAGTCCTGAAGGAAACTGGAATTTCGCGTGATGAATTGGCTTGAACAAATACGACACGTAATAATAGGTTACTTCAGTGCTTCCCACATAATCTCGTCCTTCGGCTTCACTTCGATGCCAAGGTCGCTGATTGTGAAGGGATGCACTGTCTTGCTGTGGTTGGTGCCACGCATCTTCCTCACGAAGATGCTCCTGTTGGGCGGGGTGAAGTAGAGGCTGATAACCACGTCGGAGATGAACTCCTCGATCCCGAAGGCCGAGAAATCGGTTTTCCTGCCCTTGGTTTCCGCAATGAGGATTGTTGTGCACCCAAGGTCCTTGAGGGCGTCTGTGAAGGTGTAAACCAGGTGCCTCATCCTGCCCTTCTCGGTTATCCAAACGCCGAGTGCTGTGGTGGAATCAACCACGAGGCGCCTGCAGCCCATATCCTTCACAAGCCTGGCTATGACTTTGAGCTCTTCCTCAATCTGCCGATCCACATCCTCGAAGGTGTGGAGGTTGAGCTTGTAAATCTTGAGGAGGTTGGATTCCTGCAAAGGCTTTATGTCCCAGCCGAACACTTCCATCATCCAGAGGAGGTTCTTGAGGTTGCCTTCGGTGGTGATGTAGAGCCCGGGCTCGTTTTGCCTCCTCGCGCCTTCGTAGAGGTAAGTCAGGCCGAAAATCGTTTTGCCAGTGCCTGAGCCTCCCGAAAGGAGGACTGTCGAGCCGAGGGGAAACCCCCCGCCTATCAGCTCGTCAAGGCCCTTTATCCCGCTCTTCACGCGCTCCAAACCAACACGCCCCATAAAACAAAAACCAATAACGACTTTTCCCCTAAGCCCCGTTACCGCCAAAATAAATGCGCTCTATCTCGACGCCCTAATTTTTGCCTCCACGAAACCAAAAACCTGCCGCTGAGTCATGGTATCGGTGTTGACGACGAGGTCGAACCTCTCCAAGGCTTCACCCATCTTAAAGTTGTACAACCTTTCATATAAAGCTTTTGTCTGCGCATCGCGCGCCCTCACTTTCTCCAGAATAGCACCATAATCCATCTTGTCCCTCTCCGACACCCTCCTCGCCCTGACCTCGGCCGAAGCGTTGAGCCAAATCTTGAAAGCTGCCCCTTTGTATAGGTACGGCATTGTCCAAGAATCCATGACCACATTGCCCGCATCGGCAATCTCCGTGAGCTTCCTGTCCAACGCAACGTCTAAGGAACCGTCGGCGAGGCGCCTCTTCATGAATTCCTTTGCCTCACTGCTCTCCCACCAGTCGTGGATTTTCTGCGGTGAGACATTCTCGAGCGCCTGCACGCCTTGTGTTGCCATCTCGCGCAGTATTGATGAGGCATGGATAACCTTTAGGCCAAGGGCCTTCCCAAGAGAATCCGCAAGCGAGCTCTTGCCAGAACCTGCAAAGCCTGATACCATGATTGTTTTCTTTGGCATTTGGAACAATGCAATTACTACGGCGCTATATAAATCAATTTCGCTTTTGGCTGCGGGACAGCATTACCATTTAAAGCGAAAATAGTTGTTAGTTATCAGGTTGTTTTTGATGCCGGCGAATCGCAGGCAGTGGCGCCTGAGGGAACTGAGGAACAAAAGGCTCACAAGCCTTGATTCCGGAGAATGCTCCCATGAGGCCGTGACAGCAAAGTCCCTTTGGATTCCGAGGACTCTGGACAATGTTTTTGCCTGGCTCGCTCCCGGAGGAACTGCAGTGCTTGATTTTCCCTCTGACCGCGACATGCAAAGTGCAAATGCGGAAATCAGGAAGAGGGGCGGCGTGAACATCACAAAGACCGCAGTGGCAATATTGATGTTCCAGAAGCCTGCCTGAAAAACAGCTATATAGTTATGGATACCATAAAAACAGCCATATAGTCATGGATTACCATAAAAAAGTGCTTAGTAAGGTTTGTATGGATATAATCTGACAGAGGTCGAGTTTATTCTTCGAACCCACGAAAAAGGTATGACTCTATAGCTTGTTTTATTTCTGCCTTTAATTCAGGCCGCTGATAGATTGTGCTGATTTCCCCCCAAAATAATGTTTAGTATATGTTTTCCACCCCTGGAAACCTCCCATCACGAACTTCCGTTGAGTATTTCCTTATTGCCCCAATCGCCTCTTTTTTCAGGTCCGCGTACTTCCTTAAAAACCTCGGCTTGAAAGAGTCATCGGGGTTCAGGCCGAGCAGGTCATGGAAAACCAGAACCTGCCCTGCGCAATATCGACCCGCTCCGATGCCTATTGTGGGAATTTTTATGGTCTCTGAAATTTCCTTTGCAATCTGCTCCGGCACGAGCTCGAGCACCAACCATGAACACCCCGCCTTTTCAAGGTTTTTGGCTGCGCTTATTAGTTGCTGTGCCTCTGTCTCCTCGCGCCCTTTTACCTTTGGCTTCGGGTCGGTCTGGGGCAGGTAGCCGAGATGGCCCATCACTTTGATGCCGTTCCCGACCAGAATCTCCACAACTCCAGTTTTCTCTCCCTCTATTTTTACGCCCTGCGCCCCTGCCTCGAGGAATTTTTTTGAGTTCTGCAGGGCGAGCCGTGGCGTGTCGTAGGAGTGCGCTGGCATGTCGCCGACAATTAGGGGCGCTTTGCGTGCTTTTGGGGCATTGGCGGGAGGATTATTGGCATTGCTGGCGGGGTGATTTTGACTGCTGGAAAATTTTTCAATGCCTCTGGAGACAGCGCGCGTGTGCACGAGCATTTCAGTCATGCCAATCTCCGTGGTGCTCTTCATTCCATGAACAACGTTTGCTGCCGAATCCCCCACGAGGATGATGTCAACGCCGGCGGAAGCGGCGATGAATGCGGAGGGGTAATCGTAGGCGGTTAGTATTACTAATTTCGGGGCCATGAACCTCACTTTCCCGGGCGGGCAAGTTTACTCTTCATCTTGTCAGCTACCGTTCTTGCCCAGGCATGCCTTGCCGCGATGTTGCCGATAGCATCAGTCGCGTTCATAACCGCGAGCATGTAAGGGAACCTGCCGACGGATTTTATTTCGTCGCCTTTCCCATACTCGATTAACGCCCGGTTCTTCAGTTTTCTCAGGTCTCCTGCAATGCGCACCATTTCGTCATACCTCTTTGCCACAGTATCCAAGGCCTCAAAGGCTGCACGCTCAGGTTCCGGGTGACCCTCACCCTCGAAAAAACGCACCAGCGGAGCCACATCCGTTGCCTTTACGCACTCGATGACCTTCGGCCCGGCATTTCCCAGCCCACCGAGAATGAATGAGTCAATCTTTGCGGTGAATTCCTTCCTGAGCGCTGGCCTCATCCAGATGTTGCCCTCGCCGAGGGTGTCAATCATCGGGTTGAACCGCACTTCGCGGCGCCTGAAGAGGTTTTCGGTGAAGGTGACGATTTCCTTTGCCGATGAAAAACCATGCCCCGGTGCCTTTTTGTAGCGGCCGCTTAACACTTGCCTGGCAGAAAGCCAGCATGCCCTGCCTTTCCGGAAATTAATCCTGAGTTTGCTCCCGAAAACCGCCTTGCGAGCCAAGTCATCACTCATGAAAATAACGGAAACCTATAATTAAAACGTTTGTTTTACACAATGGCCTTGGTTCTATGAAGGATTTCAGGGAAGCGCCCTTCGCCTGGCTCAACGGCAGGTTCGTCAAGTGGAAGGACGCTGGTGTGCACTCCGCCTCGCACTCCTTCCTCTACGGCACAGGTGTTTTCGAGGGCATCGCGTGCTACCTCGCCCCAAAAGGACCGGCGCTCTTCAGGCTCGGAGACCACATTGACAGGCTGCGGGAGTCGGCACGCGTAATGAAAATGAAAGTGCCTTACACCAAGGCCGAAGTTGAAAAGGCGTGCATTGATGTGGTGAGGAAGAACAGGCTGGATGAATGCTACCTGCGCGTCGTGCTTGGCTATGGCTACGGAAAAATAGGCCTCGCGCCAACCGGCCTCAAAACCGACCTCACAATCATGGTGTGGAGGCAGGGCAATTACCTCGGCAAAATGGCGCAGGAAAAGGGCATCAAGGTAATGACCTCAGGAATAAGGAGGGTTTTTGGCACGGAAGAACTTGCCGCTGCGAAAATAACTGGCAGCTATTACACGAGCGCTCTGGCGAAGATGGAGGCGCTGGGCAAGGGCTTTGACGAGGCCCTGATGCTCGATGCCAAGGGCTTTGTGGCAGAGTGCGCGGTCGAGAACATTTTCATGGTGCGCGGCGCGAAGAATGGGGTGCCGGAACTGATAACCCCTCTCACTGCAAGCGCCCTGCCCGGAATCACGAGGGCGTCAATAATGGAGATTGCGCGCAACGAAGGCATTGAAGTGTGGGAGAGGCTTTTCAGGCCGGAAGAGCTTTGCTCTGCGGAAGAGGTTTTTGTGACCGGCACCTCGGCACAGGTCACGCCCGTTGTTTCAATTGATGGCAGCACGATTGGAAATGGCACGCCCGGCATTGTGACAAAAAGGCTCCAGAAAACATTTTTCGATACGGCGCACGGAAAGGGAAAAAAATATGCAAAGTGGCTGGTTTATGTTTGAGTGGAAGTGATTCATGTGGAAGTTGACTATGAAAAACTTATCGGGCTGATGTGCCAGAGGCAGAGCATCCGGAAATTCAAGGATGTTCCGCTCACCGAAGAAGAGGTGAGGAAAATAGTCGGGGCCGCGGTGACCGCACCCTCATCGCTCAACTCCCAACCATGGTCATTTGTCGTCATCACGGACAGGGCGGAGAAAAAAAGGCTCATGCAGATTTATGGGCAGGCGAGAAAAAAGCTCGGGCTCTATGAGCAGGACGTTTCCTTTGTTAAAAAAGCAACTCCAATAGTAGTTGTGTGCGAGGACGATGATTATGGCAAGGTGCTCAGCTGCGCAATGGCAATCCAGAACATGTTCCTCGCGGCTGAATCCATTGGCCTATGCTCGCTCCCTTCGGTTACCATACTCATGGACCCGGAGTCCACAAAAGAACTCGAGGGGCTTGTTGGGGTCAGGGCGCCTAAAAAAATAGTGCTCGTCACTTACTTTGGCTACAAGGACGAAGCTCCGAATAGAAAGCCTAAAAAAGAGTTAAGCGGACTTGTATTCGAAAACACTTTGGGCGAAAGGGAAGGCTGAGAAGGTGATTGGCGAGGTTGAGCTTGTGGTGAGGATTGTTCTCTCGCTCCTCTTGGGTGGGCTCATCGGCCTCGAGAGGGAGCTCGGCAAGGAACCTGCCGGCCTTCGCACGCACATGCTGGTTTCGCTCGGCGCAACGCTCTTCACCATAATGTCCTTTTCCATCGGGGGCGCGGAGCCCGAGAGGATTGCCGCGAACATTGTTGTCGGCATTGGATTCCTCGGCGCGGGAGCCATATTCAAGGAGCAGGACAGGGTGAAGGGCCTCACTACCGCGGCCGACCTCTGGGTGATTGCAGCGGTAGGGATGGCAATAGGGCTGGGTTATTATTTCATGGCGATAGTTTCAACGGCGTTCGTGCTCGCAATCCTCGTGGCGAAAAGGCTTTTTTCCGAGGGGAAAAGGCGCGCGGCAATAAAGGGCAGGCTGCTCTAGCGCGTGGATGGGCTTGGCCAATATTAGCCTGCCGCGCGGACAATTAATTAATATT
>SBBR01000046.1 GCA_005239615.1 archaeon | reverse complement strand
TTTTCCAAATACCCCAAGAGTTAAATTTAAAATCACAAATCAGATAAAAAATTGTCATGCGGCCAAAATTCATTCTCGCAATATTTTCACTTATTGTAACAGCCATGCTGCTGTCGGGCTGTGCCACTGACAAGAAGGCGGAAGGATCTGAAGGGCAGGCACAGGCTCAGGTTGGGGGCACTGGAACGAGCGACTCCCCTGTCCAGCCGCCGGCAGCGCCACAGGAAAATGCTAGAGAGCCAGCCCCTTCACTGCCACCGGCGCAGAACGAAAATACAGACGAGCCTGCCTCGCCGACACCAGCATTCCCAGTGGGGCAGCAGTCCAACCCGACCAACCCCTACAGCGGCGAGCAGAAGGTCGGGATTGAGGACCTTGTGGGAGAGTGGAAGGCATATTCCAAGGCAATATATGATGAGACAGGCATTGGCAACTACCTAAAGGACCTGCCATCTGAAAAGTTCACACTCAGCGCAGATGGGAAATGGGCGTATGGTGGGGCGAGCGGCAGTTGGAGTGTTGGTGAGGTTCAGGCTGGCGATTGGGAAAGCTGGGGTATTGTGGATTACGGGCCTAGAAAGAAGCTCGTGCTGGAAGGCTGGAACAACGCCAGGGCAGGGGGCCCGGTGGAGCTGAACGAGGGCAAGCCCGAATTCGTGTGGGTCATTTACGATGCGGCACCACCAGAAGTAGAGAAGCCAAGCCAGGTGCAGGTCAAGTTCGGGCGGCCGTGAAGTGACGGCTCTACCAACACACAGAAATGCAGCGCAGCGGAGTCTGCACCTGGCTCCCTGAGTTATATACCATTAAAGTACTAGGTGAAGTATTATGATATGTACTACTACGACACCAGGGAGGACTTCTTTGTCATCAGGAAGGGCGTGTTATACCCAACGAGACAACGCTGCCATACGGGGAGCTACAGGATGCGTACATAGACCAGGGCCTCCTTGACAGTGGGTTCAGCCTCTGGGACCTCCACGTTTCGACCGCAACAGTGATGTCGTACTACCACGCCCACATCGACGGCCTCTCAAGCGAGAACCCACGAGGGTTAGTGAAATCCTCCTCGAAAGGATTAAGAGCGCGACTAGCGGATGAGCAATGGTCCGAGTATATTCCGGCGACTGCTTTCTATCGAAAGGCAACACCCAAACGAAAATAAGCATGGCTGTGTTTGTCCCGTCCTGACAAAGTGTTCGAGTGCAAAAGTCATCTGGGCACCTGCGAAGCCTTTTAACGCCCTTCGCACAAACCCATTAGCATGTCTTACATTGTCATTGACATCGAGACAGTGCCGCTGGACAGGAAGGAGTACGAGAAGCGCGAGTCCCACGCGGAGAAGATAAAGCTGCTCAACCCGATTGACTCGAAAATAATCGCGATAGGTCTTAAGAAGAAGGACAGCGAGCCTGTTGTGCTCGTGGGCGGCGACGAAGCAGAGTTGCTCGCGGAATTCTGGAAAGAAATCGCGAAGAGCAAGAGCCTCTCCACCAAGCTGGTGGGCTTCAACATCAAGGACTTCGACATCCCGTTCCTCGTGACGCGCAGCTTCGTGGCCAATGTGGAAATAGTGCCATTCACCCTGAAGGAGATTGTGGACATCAGGGAGAAGCTGGCAGCATACAAGTTCGGCAACATCAGGGGCAAGCTGAAGGAGTTCGGGAGCTTCCTCTCAATCGACAAGGCGGACATGGACGGCGCGATGGTCGCGGAGGAGTACTGGAAGGGCAACACCGCGAGGATTGCCAAATACCTCCGCAAGGACCTTGAAATCACGGAGACCGTGTACCAGAGGCTCGTGCGGCTCAAAATCGACAGGATAGAGAAATGGTGAGGCACCATATCTGCTAGGGTTATTCGAATGAACCACAAGTTCCTGCCTGATGTGGCGATTGCCGACATAGCTTTCCGGGCTGAGGGGAAAACCCGGGAAGAACTGTTCGAGAACTGTGCCCTCGCGCTCACCGAGGCAATGGCTGACATTGGAAAGATAAGGGGGGCAGTGAAAAAGAAAATTGCGGTTGAGGGCAAGAATGATGACGAGCTCCTCTACAACTTTCTCAGCGAACTGGTCTACATCAAGGACGTTGACGGGCTTCTTTTCAGCAAGTTCGCCATTAAGTTTTCCGGGAACAGGCTGGAAGCGAAATGCACGGGCGACACTCTCGACAGCATTGGCAGGGAAAACCTTAACAATGACGTCAAGGCCATTACACTGTACTTGTTCGGCATCAAAAAGGAAAATGGAAAATACGTTGCCACAGTAGTAGTGGATATTTGAAAGTATGCTGCCAAAAATCTTTCGGTGGTTTGCGGGCGATTGTATGGGAAAAATCAAGATAAGCCTCACAAAAGAGGGTTAAAGAATACTGAGAAGAATTGCCAATGAAAAATATGGAGGGAAGAATGGGTCTCTTTCAAAAGTAGCGACAGAGGCTGTGAGGCTCCTCTGATAGAGCGGAGAACACCATTACCAAAACATGGAGTTGTTGTCTTAATGGCAGTGAAACTAATAAATACAAACATGAAAGTCGAGCCTGTGTCAAGGAACGTGTGGGAAATACCTGCAACCGAAAAGGAAGGCATGAATGTCCCAGCGCGGGTTTATGCGACGGAGAACCTCCTACATGGGATGGACTCAGCGGTGTTCGAGCAAATAACAAACGTTGCGTGCCTTCCTGGAATAGTAAAATATGCAATAGCATGTCCAGATGCCCACAGCGGCTACGGCTTCCCTGTCGGCGGGGTTGCGGCATTCGACCCTGAGGAAGGCGTGATAAGCCCCGGTGGGATTGGGTTTGACATTTTGTGCGGCATGCGCCTGATTTCCACCAACCTCGGCTACAATGAGGTGCAGCCGAAAATAAAGGAGCTCATGAATGAGCTTTTCGTGAAGGTGCCGGCAGGGGTCGGGGTCAAGGGAAGCGTGAGACTGCAGCGCAAACAGGTCATTGATGTGATGGAGAACGGCGCGAGGTGGTGTGTCGAAAATGGCCATGCGTGGAAGCAGGACCTCGAGCGCATAGAGGAAAAGGGGATCATAAAGGGAGCCGATGCCATGAATGTCTCGGAAAAGGCAATAGGCAGGAGCATGAACCAGCTCGGCACACTCGGCTCGGGAAACCATTACCTCGAGGTGCAGGTCATCCGGGCGGAGAACATTTATGACAGGGAGGTTGCCTCGAAGTTTGGAGTGCACGGCGATGGGCAGATGATGGTAATGGTTCACTGCGGCTCGCGAGGCACAGGACACCAGATTGCGACTGATTACCTGCAAATGTTCGGTCCGGTGATGGAGAAATACAGGCTCAAGGTAAGGGACAGGGAGCTTGCATGCGCACCGTTCAGCAGCCCGGAGGGCCAGAAATACTACAGCGCAATGGCATGCGCAGCCAACAGCGCTTTTGCGAACCGGCAAGTGATTACGCACAGCATCAGAACAGCGTTCGGGAAAGTGTTCCGCAAAACTCCAGAGGAAATGGAGATGAACCTCATATACGACGTCGCACACAACATCGCGAAGGTCGAAACGCACAAGGTCGATGGGAAAATGAGAAAGCTCGTGGTGCACCGCAAGGGCTCAACAAGGGGCTTTGGGCCTGGCCATGAGGAGCTCGCGCCTGTTTTCAGGAAAACCGGCCAGCCAGTGATTGTAGGAGGGAGCATGGAAACCGGTAGCTATGTGTGCGTCGGGACGCAGAAGGCGATGGAGGAAACGTTTGGGAGCACGATGCATGGTTCCGGCAGGACGATGTCGCGTACGAAGGCGAAAGGCCTTGTGAAGGGAGAGCAATTGCAGCGCGAGATGGAGGCGCGGGGGATTTATGTGAAATCGGCATCTTTTGCCGGGCTCGCCGAGGAAGCGGGCATGGCGTACAAGGACATAAGTGAAGTGGTTGCGACGATGGATGAAATCGGGATTTCGAAGAAAGTATTCTCATTGAAGCCAGTAGGAAACGTCAAAGGATAAATATAAACCTGACTTTGCCAGTTCTATTTTTTTCCTCAAATTTTCTCAATAGAATTTGACACTTTTCGCTTTTCGTAAAATCGATTGTTTTTGGTATTCGGGGCGTTATAGTGCATTTTAGCTTTTTCTTTCCTCAAGAATGCCCTGCAAAATTTGACACATTTTTTTGTCCTCACGAAACATCAGCAGAATTTGACAGTTTCAATGGAATGCACTGGAAAATGCCTACCTGCCTAAGTAAGGACAACAACACCCATTAATTAACTTGTTCCCGTGAGCCAGAGAAAACATTTATATATTGCCTCGCGACATTTATTACAGGGGCCATGCTGCTGTCGGATACCAGGATAAGCCGGAATCAGGGCATTTGCTCGGGGCCGAGGCGGGGATTTATGGGAAACGGATTACTTTTGACTCTCGTGGGAATCGCGTTTGTAATCTTTGCGGCAACGGAATCCCACGCCACTGGCTTCGCTTTCGGCACGGAGAACTTCTACTTCCAGCTATACAACGGCGAGAGGTACATATACTCCATTACGCCCTACACCTACGTCTCCGGCGACTATTATTACTTTGATTACCCTTACAGGGTTTATTCGTACGGCAGCTACTACAACTTCCAGCCAGGCTGGTACAGCTTCAGCCCTTCTTTCTACTACGCACCCTACAGCACGGCCTACTACACATACTACCCCTCGAGTTATTACTACTACAACTCTGCATGGGCCTACTCGCCCGGCTGGGTGGCGTCCTACGGCCCTGCTTTCTACGGCAATTACTATTACCCTCCAAGGCAGGCCACGCTTGTCGGGAGTGGGTTCAAAGCCCCTGAGGAGGCGGGGTGCAGCGAGGCGAGTGTTGTGGCAGAGAGCTTCAGCATTGACGCGGGAGACACCAAAGCCAGGACGTTCCACATCACGAACAATTCAGGAAAATACCTAGACATCCAGAACGTCTCAGTGTTCATCGACGGCTTCGACGCCGGGGCGAGGAACGTGAAGTTCGACAGGGAAATTTCAAACGGCGGCACGGGAAAAATAACCTTTGAGGCTTTCGCCGCGAGTACTGCGAAGACAGGAAGCGCCGAGGGCAAGGTAAAGGTGTATGCAACTTTCAGGGATGGCACGAGTTGCACCGCGGGGGAAATACAGGACAGTTTCACTGTAAGCGTTTTCGGGGCGGACGACAGCACACCCACAAACACGATTGAGAATGCGAACAGGTACAACGCGAATGCTTTCTACAACCCGCAGGGCAGCACCTCATACAACAGGGCAAAGGAAAGCAGGCAGGCATGGGCTGATGTTGCACCTACGGCCAGCAGCAACTACAATTACCAAAACTTGGCCAGCGCACAAACCGTGCCCGCGACCAATAGCAATTACGCCTACCAAAATATATCCAAGGCCGCGACCAGAGTCGGGCCGGCCGCCAACATGAACAATTACAACGCCCCGGGCCAGGCAAGGGACAATGCAAGAAATGTTGCAGAATTTGCAGGTGCCGGAGATGCCACAGTAACCACGCCCTATGGCAAAAGGCAGCTGCCGAGCCAGGGCTGCCAAGGGCTGGGCATCAGCGCCAAGAATGTTTCTGTTGGCGCAGGAAAGGAGAGCCGCAATTACTTCACGCTCAGGAACTACTCCAGCGAGGACTTCCTGGTTGACAGGGTGCAGGCCATCGAGTACAGCCCGGACTTTTCTACAGAAACGTACAGGGACACGCCTAGGCTCTTTGCCGGCGAGACTGGTGTTGTGAAGGTCAATGTTTTTGCGGATGACGTTGGAGAGGACAGCACTGGCAGCGCCTACATAGTCCTGGACGGCCATTACGGCTCCGGTCTACAGTGCAAAATAACATCTGACAATTTTTTGGTGCAAGTTAACGCTTCCGAGAGGGACGCCCTCACGAAGATAAAAATAACCGTGCCCGGAAAGGTAGAACTGGCGGGAACCTCAGGTTTCGTTGAAATTTCCTTCGAGAACGGCTCGAATAAGGAAGCGAGCGTCACTGTCTACGCCGACAACGCGGATGTCTCCCCGGCAGAGGTGGTCCTGCCCCCGCACACCATTGGAAAAAGGACCTTTGCGGTGAACGGCTTCATGGGTGCGGAGGCGAAGGTCGTTTATGATGTGAAGGCAGGCGGGATTGGATTCCTGCAGAGGTCCACGAAAATCCTCAGGGCGAAAGGCACCAACGATACTGCTCAAAAAACAGCCACGCCAGTAGACGTCAAGGCCACGGCGGAAAAGGGCAGTGCGGAAGAAGTGGTGATTCCGATCACGACCAAAACTACAGATCAGAACGCCGGCACCGGAGTTGTGCAGAAAATTACAAACCTGGCAGGAGCCGGCTTTGCCGTACTCGGCGGCGGGAATGCGGCTGTGGGCATTGTAGTGCTACTGCTCATCGTGACGGGTTTCTGGGTAGCCTACAGGGTTGCGACAAAGTGACCTTTGGGCAAATGAGTGTCGGCCACAAGCCGGCCCCCAACCTGCTTTAATGTTTCGGCCTATTTTTGGCGGATGCCTCGGCCTAGCCAAAACAACAAGTATATATTCATCCTGCACGAATATATTTGCGATGAATGTTATGAAAACCCCGAAATAGTGGAAGCGTCGTAATCACTATGGAGGTGGAATAATGACATTCTATGCAGGTTTGGATGTTCATAAGGAACA
>SBBR01000101.1 GCA_005239615.1 archaeon | reverse complement strand
CTCATGACCCCTGCGCTTGGATTCTTCTACGCAGGGCTCGTGAGGAAGAAAAACCTCGTGTCGACGCTTGTGCAATGCCTTACAATATTCGCGGTTGTGAGCATCATCTGGGCGCTATGGGGCTACTCACTAGCGTTCGGGCCGAGCATCAGCGGATTTATCGGTGACATATCGAACTTTGGCCTGAATGGAGTGGGGACCGAACCTGATGATAGATATGCCGCGACAATCCCTGCACTGCTGTTTTTCTTCTTCCAGCTCAAATTCGCAGCCATAACTCCGGCGCTCATCATTGGCGCCTTTGTCGAGAGGATAAACTTCAAGGCGCTTCTCATCTTCATCGTGCTCTGGGCCACGTTCATCTATGCGCCGGTTGCGCACTGGGTGTGGAACCCCGAAGGCTGGATACGCGGCCTCGGCGCTGTTGACTTTGCAGGAGGCACTGTGGTTCACATCGCTGCCGGGGTCTCCGCACTGGCAGCGGCAATCGTGATTGGGAGTAGGAAGGGCCATGGCAACGGCACGGAGTTCAGGCCCAACAATGTCCCCTTCGTGATACTCGGCGCTGCTTTGCTCTGGTTTGGCTGGTTCGGGTTCAATGCAGGAAGCGCCCTTGCTGCAAACGGCCTTGCGGTCTCAGCACTTGTGGTGACGAACCTCGCGGCAGCTGCTGCCGCGATTAGCTGGATGCTAACGGACTGGGCCATGAAAGGAAAGCCCTCTGCTGTCGGGCTTGCCGTGGGGGCCGTATGCGGGCTTGTTGCAATCACCCCGGCTTCAGGATATGTCGGCATCACCGCATCCATAATAATCGGGCTTGTCGCAGGGGTTGTGTCAAACCTTGTGGCGAACTGGCGTGCCACGAGGACAATGTTGGATGACTCGCTGGACGTATTCGCATGCCATGGCGTCAGCGGCATTTGGGGCGCGCTGGCTACAGGAGTGTTTGCCACGGTAGCGGTGAACGCTGCAGGAGTCAACGGCTTTCTTTACGGTAACCCACAGCAGCTGCTCTTGCAACTCATCGCAGTGGTTGTGGTGGGAGCGTATGCCTTCATTGGAACGTTTGCCCTGCTGAAGATGCAGGACAGGTTCATGGATATCAGGGTGAGCCATGCAGAGGAGGAAAAGGGCCTTGACAACTCGCAGCACGGCGAGGAAGCGTACGCGTAAGCTTGTTCTTTTTCCAGCATTTCCGCAATACACCTTTCTTTTCCGCCAGCGCTTCCGCAATACACCTTTCTTTTTCCCCAGGCTTTTTCTTTCCTTGTCAAAGGAAAGAAAAAGGCTGAAAGCGAGCCCGGTGGGATTCGAACCCACGACCCTCGGCTTAAAAGGCCGGTACTCTACCAGGCTGAGCTACGGGCCCGCAACGGCGTGCAGTTTCCGCCGCAATAAACCTGACCCTGCTGCGCAGGGGTCTTGCTTCGCAACTGCTCGCCCAAGAAAAATGCCTGCGCAAGCATTAAAAAGCTGGGTTGAAACCAAAAAAAAGGCACTAATCGATAAGTGACTTCAACCGGATTTTGGAGACCAACTCGGAAGGCTTTTTCGCGAAAAAAATCTTCTTGCACCCTTTCAGCTCGCTTATTTCCAAAATGGTTTTGGCGCTGTCGGCAACCCCGCCCGTGCCCTGAAGCACGCCAATCGTTTTTTTGCTTTGCCAAAGCGATTGTGAACTCGTTCAGTGTCCCCACACCACCGGCCACAAAAACAGCAGCATCGCAGCGCTCAATCAGGACATTGTTGCGTGCCGGGATGCCGAGACCTGCGTAAATTATTTCAGAGAACTCTTCAATTAGGTACTTGTAGGCTTGCAAGTGCTCTTCCAAAGCGGCGGCGGGGGAAATGCCAATTGTTTTCCCGCCCTCCGCCTCTGCACCGCGGGCAGCGAACTAGCTCACGCCTGTGGTTGCGCCGGTCAGGACAACGAATCCTGCTCTTGCCAATTCGCCACCCAATTCTAGCGCTTTCTGCAAAACCGCCCTGCCTGCCCTCTTGGAACCGCATACGGCGACATTCATAAACCAAACACTACACAACGAATACACTCGCCCCTGCCTTCAGGTATTTCTCCGCAAGCGATGCGAGCTCTAAAACCGCTTCCTCGAGCCGGTCGCCCTCGTTGAGGCTCTCAATCACCACAACCACCCTCCTCGTGCCCTCGACCAACTTTGTGCGGTCTGCTTCGCGCCAGTTGAAGCGCCTGCACAAAACACCCTCATTGTCTGCATAAATCACCTCGCCCTTCTCAGGCGGCTCGTCCTGCTCCGAGCCTATGCGGGAGAAATGCTCGTTGCCGGCAGCGAGCCTGAGCCTGACTCCGCCCTTGACTTTAGAGAGGTCCTCGCCACCCACTGGAAGGACATATTTTATGGAAATGTAATTATAGAGGTCGACGAGTGTGTTGATTGGCAGGAGCTGCTCACCCTTAAGCACCCTTTTCGCGAGAGCCTCGATTGAGGACTTATAGTCCTTGGGCTTTGCGCCGAATGCCGAGTATGCCTCGCGCCAAGCCTTTATGCCTTTTATTGAGGAGAGGTCCTTGCCGAAGTACTTCTGCCTGAAGGATACTTCCTCTTCGTGAAGCATTTTTGCTATTGCTTCGCTGTTTTTCGGGTTGGCGGAGTTGTCCATGCCATCGAGCACAAGAATGCCGATGCGCAACGCAGGATACTTCGCCCTCACTTCAGGGGAAACCTCGAAATCGAGGATTTTTGCAAGCTCACCACTGCCCGGAAGCTTAGGCCTTTCTTTTTTCTCCGGCTTTCTTGCTGTCAGTTCCTGTGCGAGCGCCTTGACTTTATCAGCCCCGATGTTTTCAACAATCTGGAAAAGCTTCGGGCCGCGCTCCCTGTCGAGGAGCATGAGGTAAGCGGACTTGAAAAGCTCGGGCAGCGGGATTTTCCTTTTCTCCGCCGCGACCCTGAAAGCGGCGGCCAATTGCTCCTCGCCGCCACCTGCATGAATGCTTTGGGCGAACTCGCTCAGGGCATCCTTATGGGCCTGTGGCATAGAAAGCGCTGCATCACTCACTGAATTCTGCACCATGAAGAGGAACTGCTCAGGCGCGTAATTTGCGAGCCAGTTCCTGGCGCAGGAAATGCGAATGCGGAGCCTGTTTTTGTCGAACTCTGTTTTCGCGCCCTCGCCAAAGTAGTCGAAGGTCTTCTGTTCGTCGAGGACGTTGAACTGGAGGACAGTGGTGATGTGCCTGAAGCTCGGCTGGAATGGCAGGTTCTCCGGCACCGGCGACTTGGGCGGGGAGACGCAGCTGAACTCGTAAATGCCCCTCACCTGCTCAATCGGGTTTTCCTTGGCAGGCTCTGCGCCGAAGTAAATCCTTTCAATGCGGTCAAAGGCATCGTAAAAGGTTATCACATCCGCGTCGAATGAAATCTCGAAGCTCTTGGAAGGAATAGGGCGGACGAAAAGGTAGCGTATGACCGAGGGCTCATAAACTGACATCATTTCCTTGAGATCGACGGTATTGCCCTTGGAGCTGGACATCTTGCCGCCGGTGCCCTTAATAGCGATGAACTCGTACATTATGTGGTAAGGCGGCTCAAAACCATAAACATCCTTCACGATTTCGTTGGCCGTGGTATTGCTGCCGCCCTGTGAAGAATGTTCCTTTCCCGAGGGCTCGAAGCGGACTTTCTCATATTCCCAGCGCATCGGCCAATCCACACGCCACTGGAGCTTCGCGATGCCTTTTTTGCGGAAATCGAAAGTGTCCTTGAAGCCGCACTCGCAGGAGTAGCTGAGCGAATAATTGCCATCATAATCCGTGATTGTTGTGCGGTCGGTGTTGCACTTCTCGCAGAAGACCCGCACAGGGCTCCATACTCCCTCCAAATCCTCGGCGCGCCACTCATCCAGGATTTTTTTTATTTTATCCTGGTTCAGGAGAGCCTTCTTCATGCCTTCGGCGTACTCACAGGCACGGTACTTTTTTGACTGGTAGAGGAATGTGGGAAAAATGCCCATCTTCGGCAGCTCCTGCTCAAGCACCTTTTCGTTGTGCTCGGCGTAGCTGGCGTGGCAGGGCTTGCCCCCGACACCGGTAAATGGGTCCGGAACGTCCACGATAGGTTGGCGCAGATATTTTTCCAGCAACTCCTTGTTGGGAAAATTCGCGGGAACCTTGCGGAAAACGTCATAATCGTCCCACGAGTAAATGAAGCGCACCTCCTTGCCAAGCCTTTTGAGGGCGCGACAGACAAGATCGACCGTCATTATTTCCCTGAAATTGCCGATGTGCACGACCCCGCTCGGAGTGATGCCCGCTGCAACAGTGTACTCGGAGAGGTCGCCTTTTGCCTCGATGATTTTCTTTGCTATATTGTCGGGCCACTGCTCCTTGAGCGAATCTTCCTGCTTGCCCCTGGATTTCGGGTTTTGCACCATAATAATACTGTGCGCCCCAATGATTTTATTTGAAACAGATTAGAGAAGCTGAACACTACATAACAAAGGCGCTTTTCCGCACTAGGCCTTTCTTTTTCGCCAACGCTTCCGCAATACACCTTTCTTTTTCCCCAGGCTTTTTCTTTCCTTGTCAAAGGAAAAAAAAAGGCTGAAAGCGAGCCCGGTGAGATTCGAACTCACGACACCCTGGTACTTCCGACCCATCCCGTTAGGAAAAAAGTCTTAAGAGCCACACCTCTTCCAAGCCGACTGCTTTGAAAAATCAGGTGCTCTACCAGGCTGAGCTACGGGCCCACTTAGGAATTCACTGCAAAGTGAGGTTTTTAAAGCTACTTTCCATGGCAAAGAAAAATATGGCAGAAGAGGCCACGGTTGAACAAGCCTAGGCGCCATCACCGTTAATCCTTTGTCGCCACTATCTCCTTTTTCCCGCCCATGTACTTTTGCAGCGCCTTGGGGATTTTGAGCGCGTTGCCCTTGTAGTGGGCCTCGACGATTGCCCGGAGGGCGCGGGAGGTCGCGACCGCAGTGCTGTTTAGTGTGTGGACGTATTCTTTTGTGCCGTCTTTTTTCTTGTATTTAATGTTGGACCGCACGGCCTGGTATGAGGTGCAGTTGCTGTTTGAGACGACTTCGCGGTATTTCTCCTCGCGCGGCATCCACGCCTCTATATCATACTTCTTTGCCGCTACCGTACCGATGTCGCCTGAGCAGACGTTCACGACACGATAGGCGATTTCTAGGCCTGAGAAAATTTCCTCCGCGTTCTTTAGGAGTTCTTCGTGGATTTTCCATGAATCTTCCGGGCGGCAGAAGACGAACTGCTCAACCTTGTTGAATTGATGGACACGGAAAATGCCTCGCGTGTCTATTCCGTGCTTGCCTATTTCGCGGCGGAAGCAGGGGGAGATTCCAGCGAGTTTCAGCGGGAGCCCTGATTCGGGAAAAATCTCGTCACGGTACATTGCACACATTGGGTGCTCGGAGGTTGCGATTAGGTAGAGATCGCTCGAATCTACCTTGTACATCACGTTCTCGAAATCCGAGAGGTCGGTCACGCCTTCGTATGCGGAGCGGTTCATCATGAGCGGGGGTTGTATCGGAGTGAAGCCGTTTTTCACGAGCTTGTCCATGGCGAAGCGCACAAGGGCCATTTCGAGCATGGCAAATTCACCTTTTAGGGCGTAGAAGCCAGCGCCTGAGACTCTGGTTGCGCGCGCGAAATCCACCCAGCCGTTCTTCTCGAGGAACTCGCCGTGCGGAAGCATTGATGGGTTGTAGGTTTTTTTGCCCATTTCCCGCATAATTACATTCTCGGAATCGTCCTTGCCGACAGGCACTGATTCGTGGAGAAGGTTCGGAAGGCGCATGAGATAGTAATCGATTTTTTCTTTGAGCTGGGCGCCCTGGGCTTCGAGTTTTTTTATTTTTTCCGGGAGCTCCTTGGCTTCCGCGATTTTCTGCTTGAAGTCCTTCTTCTGCGCCATGAACCTGTTGATTTCATCGGTGATGTCGTTGCGCTTCCTGCGCAGGGCCTCGGCTTCCTGCAGGATGGCACGGTACTCCCTGTCCATGCGCAGGACCTCTTCAACCCATGCCTTCTTCTCCGCATCCTTTCGCCTGCCGAGGTCTGTGATGATCGCATCCGGGTTTTCCCTAAGGAACCTTATGTCGAGCACGACAACACTCTTCCGTCTTTTTGCTTATACAGAAGAGCTGGACAAGGGAATAAAAAATCAACTAAAGGCAAGATTTGTAATGGTGAGGGAAATAGTGGTGCTGCGCTATGGGCACAGGCATGTGCGCGACTACAGGGTGACGAGCCACTGCTGCCTTGTTGCGCGCGCATTCGGCGCGAGCACGATAGAGGTCATTGGGGAAAAGGACCAAAGCATTATCGACACGGTTGATGAAATAAATGGACGCTGGGGCGATGGGGCTAAGGTGGCTTTTCATGATGACTGGAAGAATAGGCTCGAGCACTACAAAAAAAACGGGTTTACGCCAGTGCACCTGACGATGTACGGCGTTCCGATACGGGACATCGAGGAAGAGCTCGCCGGAAAGGAAAAGCTGCTTGTAATCGTCGGCTCGCAGAAGGTTGAAAGGGAAGTTTATGAAAAGGCGGACTACAATGTTTCTATCACGCTGCAGCCGCACTCGGAAATAGCCGCGCTCGCAGTTTTCATGGACAGGCTGCAGAAGGGAGAAGAACTTACAGGGACTTTCTCGGGGGCGAAAATCGGGGTGGAACCCGCAAGGAAAGGAAAAATAGTCAGGAGGTTCGGTGGCTGAGATTTTGACGCCGTTGGGTGAATTTCTCCCGAAATTTGCTGAGGGGGGTTGGTTTCCTGTGGTTCAAGGTGAAAATTCTGTAGGGCTTGCGGGGTAAAGTTGTCGGGTTTAAAAGGAATACGAGGGGAGGAAATAATTATGGGCCATTCCACGAAAATCCATGAACTGACGCTTGTCCAGGACTTCTTGAAGGTCGTGGCCGGGGAATACGCGGTCGAGCTCGTCAGGATTTGCATCGAGAAGAACAGGCCAGTGCGTGACGAGGAAATAGGCAAGAGATTGCCGCTCAAGATAACAGAGATAAGGACGATACTGAACAGGCTGCACTACCGCGGCATTGCGTGCTACCAGAAAACGAAAAACAATAAGACAGGGTGGTATTCGTACACCTGGGAGATAAAGGCGCCGAGGATAGCCGAGCTGATACTCGAGCAGCAGAGTGAGAAAATCGAAAAACTGGAAAAAGGAATGGGGCTGGAGGGTACCTACGAGTTCTACAGCGCGGGAAATGGGCAACAGGAATACCCATTTGAGATTGCTGCACAATATGACTTCAAGGATCCCGAAACAGGGAAACCGCTTGTGCTCCTCGACAGCAAGAAAAGGATTGATGAAATGGGTGAAAAACTTGGCACACTTAAGGCCGAGGTAATGGTGTTGCAGAAAATACTGACATAAAAACACAAATTTTTGGACAAGGGAGACAAATTGAAAAACTTTGGAAAATAAGGCAACAGAAGAAAATTTAGGAT
>SBBR01000077.1 GCA_005239615.1 archaeon | reverse complement strand
GGTCATGAGCATCACAAGTGCGGAGGCAGCAGCCACCCAGGCGACATCGCCGGAATTGATTTGCGTGCCGGCCTCTGCGTGCGCTGCTGCTGAGATGAAAAGCGATGCAATTGCCAGCATCAGTTTTTTTTCCATGAAACCCATTCGGTTCATCTCTGCCACTCAGCCTTCATATCGTCTCAAGGTAGCGCTCTATTTCCCATTTCGTGACCTGTATGCGGTATTCGTCGTGTTCCTGTCTTTTCGCCTCCACGAGGTGTCTCGACGACCACTCACCGAGCGCCTCCATAACCACCTTGTCCTTCTCTATCTCGTCCACGGCCTCGGCGAGGGTGCTTGGCAGCGATTCTATCCCCCTTTGCTTCTTCTGCTCAGCGCCGAGCTCATAGAGGCTTTCCTCCATGGCTTCTGGCGGCTCGAGCTTGTGCTTTATCCCATCAAGCCCTGCCGCGAGCATCACGGTAAATGCAAGGTATGGGTTGCAACTTGGGTCTGGGCATCGCAGCTCCGCGCGCGTCGACTTCTCCCTTCCTGGTGAATAGTGCGGTATTCTTATGAGCGCGCTTCTGTTCGTCTGCCCCCAACTTATGTATACCGGTGCCTCATACCCTGGAACGAGTCTCTTATATGAATTCACGGTCGGTGCGACGACCGCGGCAATCGCCTTTGCATGCCTCAGCTGCCCCGCAATGAAGTGCAGCGCGGTTTCGCTCAGCTTGTATTTTCCCTTCGGATCGAAGAAGGCATTCTCATCTCCCTTGAAGAGGCTCTGGTGCACGTGCATCCCTGAGCCGTTTATGCCAAAAATGGGCTTTGGCATGAACGAGGCATAGAGGCCATGGCCTTGGGCAATCGCCTTCGTGGCGTACTTGAACGTGAGCACGTTGTCGGCCGATTTCACCGCTTCCGAGTATTTGAAGTCAATCTCATGTTGGCCATACGCCACCTCGTGGTGCGATGCCTCAACCTCGAGGCCTAGGCTTTCAATCGCCATTATTATGTCGCGCCTCACGTCCGAGGCGAGGTCCTTTGGGGCGAAATCGAAGTATGCACCTACATCATGCGGCGCCGGCACAATTTTCCCGCCTTCGTCAGGCTTGAAGAGGAAAAACTCGACCTCGGGGCCGGTAAAGTATGTGAAGCCCATTTCGCCAGCCTTCTCTGCCGCGCGCCTCAGGATGACTCTCGGGTCACCATCGAACGGCTTGCCGCCTGGCGTGTACACATCACATAGCATCCTCGCTGTCCTGTGCCCGTTGTTGCTCCTCCAAGGTATAACAGAAAAAGTATTTGTGTCCGGCTTGAGGAACATGTCGCTTTCAAAAATCCTCGTGAACCCCTCGATGCTGCTCCCGTCAAACCAAACGCCCCTCTCAAGAGCCTCCTCGAGCTTGTGGCATGGTATTGTAACGCTCTTTACCATGCCGTCAATGTCGGAGAACTGCATCTCCACGAGCTCAATATTCTGCTTCTTTATAGTTTCAAGGATTTGTGTCTTGCCCATTTCTCGCCCCCCATGCACCCACCAAAACACCTTTATCAAGTTTAGACTTCGGCGCTTATATATTTAATCGGATTTTTTTGGAACGTTTGTTCAATATCTATGCCTATTTTAATATTTTTGTTCCATAATTTGCCTGTTTTATAGCCATGAATTAAACAATTGTCGGGCGGGATTGTGGACGGGCTTGACAAGACAGATTTTGCGATAATTAATGCTCTTGAGGGGAATGCGCGCCTCTCATTGCGCAAGATTGCAATGGAGGTAGGGGTTTCGACTACAACAGTGATGCACAGGCTCAAGCGCCTTGAGGATGGAAAGGCAATCCGTTCCTATTCCGCGCTCCCGGACTATGACAGGCTCGGCTACAACATGCAGGCCATAATCGACGTGATTGTCTCGAAGGGCAAGCTATTCCAGGTGGAGAGGAAAATCGCCACGCACTCGAGCGTTGCCGCGGTCTACGATGTAACTGGCCATTTTGACGTGATGGTGATCGCCTATTTCAAGACGCGTCGGGGTCTTGATGAGTTCATCAAGAAAATCCAGACCTACGATTTCGTGGAGAAGACCGAGACGCGCATAATCCTAAACACGATAAAGGAAGGGCCGGTGAGGGTGTAGGGAACGGCAGTGAGCCACCTCAAAAGTCTTTAAACTTCAAAAATTCAATTCGTTCCATGCATTCAAAAACTCCTTTGGTAACTTTAGAAAATCTAGTTGGTGGTTACGAAAAACCTTACTTGATTGATTACATGAAAATAGGTGGTTGGCTTCCAATCTTTCCTTCAAAAGAATTGGCTGGCATTGTAGCCGATTTGATGGGTGACGGTCACATTCAGGGAAAGCCTCGATGGAAATTCGATTATACTTCCTACTCGACGAAGAACTTATTCGATTTGGTGGTATAGTAAAAAATCTATTCAGGGTTAATGGTAAAATAAGGTCATGTTTTCGCGAGGCATTATTTTAGTTGTGAGGGGCGCATAGACGTATAAAAGCACGGTGCGATTGAAATCCACGGTTCCTTTTTTTGAAAGTCGACTGGCCTCCAGAAAAAAAGCTCCCGTCTAAAGCGATAAAAATCAAAATAAGGCAAAGACAATCCATGTTTTTGTTTCATAAGGAAATAAGTTTTGTAAATCAACAAAAAACAAAAAAGCTCGCTGAATTGCTTTACAGGCAAAAAGTAACCGGTTTATAAAATTCACTCAATAGCTTTGTTTTGGGATGATTTCCCTGACTGGGAAGGTAATAAATCAAAAAGTATTACGCTTGTTGGTTTACCTGCGGCTCAGCCTGGGAGAGCACTCGGCTGAAGACCGGGGTGTCGCGGGTTCAAATCCCGCCCTTCCCATTTTACCATATTTTTTCTTTTTTCTTGGGCGGACGTTGCTAGGGCAACCGTTAGGTCGTCCGCTTCCCTTTTAATTCATTTATCCCCCCTAAATTTACTGTGTTTTCGTTGCCCTCTCCCCTCAAGCTTTTTGCAATTTTCGCTTTCGCGATTCTCCTCTCATCAATCGCTCTCGCCGCAGCCCCAGCAATCGTCAGCGTGACTCATCCTGATGGTAAGTGGGCTAGCGCACCCTCTGTCTTGATGACCGTCAGCTATGAAGGCGCTACAAAATTCATTTATGTGATGGATAAAACCAATGACACAACTCCTGATGAGTCCAGCTCTCAGGTTGTAGAGGCTACTAACAGAGCAAACGTCAACCTCGGCGGCAAGTCAGATGGGATTTACTGGTTCCATGTGAGGGCCAGAACAGCTTCCGGGCTGACAGACACCTCGCATTGGGAAATCCGAGTTGACAACTCTAGCCCTCCAAGGCTACAGAGCGCTGAAGGTATCCCGCAGGCCGATGGAACAGTGCTGCTGAAGTGGGAACCGCCAGGAGAAGACCTCTCAGGAATCGTCGGCTATGACATATACCGAAGTCCATTTAGGACGGTTACAGAGAGGGAATCAGGCATTGTCAGGGAATTTTCACTCAAGGACAAGGGTGTCGAGAAAATCGCGTCTGTGATTACTGCGACTTCATTCACCGATTCCACTATTGCTGTTGGTAAGGGCAGGCCATATTTCTACAAAATCCGGGCGGTGGACAACGCAGGCAATGCAGGGGTCACCACGAGTGCAATCACTGTAAGGACGCTTTCCCTTTGCAACCTCAAAATATCAGTCAGCACTTCCATTTCCGACCAGAATCTCTCAATTAACGTTTCCTCAGATGGGGAATTTGACAAGGGGCGCCTTATTGTGACAGGGCCCAGCATGGCGCCCGCAACGCTAGTGGAGAAGGCATCGAACACCCGCATGGTTCGATCCGGCTACGACCTCTCCGGAAAGCCAAACGGCGACTACAACATTTTCTTCGTTGGCTACGACAACGAGAGTGATGAATGCTTCGGGCAGAGTACATTCATTTTCGATACCGTGAAGCCGATCGTAAATATAGAGGCTCCGCCGAAGAGCCAGATTCTCGCTAACGTGATTCGCTTTGTGGTAAAGGCAGAGGATGTGGGTGGTAACCCTTCCGGCATCTCCAAGGTTTCGCTTTTCGTCGGCTCCGGTGAGGAAAAGCCAATAGGCGATGCAAACCTCAGTGGTGGCACGTACTCCATTGACTGGAATTCGGTCAATGCGGAAAACGGTCGGACACAAATAATCGCGAGAGCCTTTGACAGGGCTGGTAACATGGTTGAGGATGTGGTGACTTACTCAATCCACAATACCGCCCTCCAGAAAGACTCTGCATCAAGGGCGATAAATGCCGCAGAGGAAAAGAGAAAGCAGGCCATTGAATATGTCCGCGTTCTGAAACGCGGTAATGTCCTTGTCCCCGACGCAAACACAATCTTCTCTGCGGGCGATGCCAACCTCGCTTATGCAAAGGCCCTCCTAAAAAAGGGGGAATTTCTCGAAATATCGAAGGAAAGCGCCGATGATGCGGGAGAACTCTATGCATCCATCAAGTCAAAAGTCACAAAAGAACTGTATGGCACATCAGCATACTCTTATAATGAGGCCCAGTTGGAAGTGTTCCTAAAATCCTCGGGAATTGCCAAGGCCCAGGTGCCTGAGTCAATGAGGCTGATAAAGAAATTCTCGCCCTCGAGGCGCATGGACGTGCTGAAAGTCACAAGGGACGGAAATTCCCACTACCTGGCGAACATTGTCCTTTCCCTTACCGTGCCCGACAAAAATTCCGCAGTTATGAGCGTTGTGGAGGTTATACCAAAAAAGTTCGCGGACGATTCCAAGCGGATTTTTTCCGGCACCTTGTTTGAAGTCCTCGAAAGTGACCCGGTTATTGTGTTCAGCGGCATAGTTGTTGACGGAAACGGGTTGGCCGACGCCAACAACCCTATTGACGCTAACTCAGCCATGAAGGTAGAAATTGTTTATTCGCTCAGGCAGGAACTCAGCAAGGTACAGGCAGACGCCCTGCTCGCGTCTGACGTCATGGACTCTTTTATCTCGCCTCCAATCCTCCTGCCAGCTTCGGAACGCATTAGCTACAGTTCCCCCTTTGACCTGCCGAAAATCACCCTCCCGAAAGTCGATCTCGGCGGCAGGACAACGCTCCTGATAATAGCCATAATACTAGTGGTAATCTTCGTGCTCTTCTGCATGGCCGTGGTTGCAGCCGTTGCTGTTTGGTACCTTTTCTTCAGGAAGAAGTGATTGCCTTGAGTTCCTTGCAGGAATACCTAAAGTCGGCCGCGCCGGAAATCGATGCAGAGATTGACCGGTTTTTACCGAGAACCTTTTCCAAGGGCTGGTACTTGCGTTACTTCGGCAAGCCGGATTTTAGCCTCGACACAGAAGCAGTGCAGAAATCAATTTCCGGCCCAATATGGGATTTCCTGTCGCGCGGAGGCAAAAGGTGGCGGCCCGCACTCATGCTGCTGGCGTGCGAGGCTGTTGGGGGGAAGAAGAAGGACGCGCTCCAGTTCACCCCAATTCCTGAACTGGCGCATTCTGGTTCTGTCATCGTGGATGATGTCGAGGACAATTCCGCGCTGCGCAGGGGGAAGCCATCACTGCACATCACTTACGGCGTGGACATTGCCGTGAATGCTGGCAACAGCGTTTATTTTCTCCCGCTCCTGATTCTCCTCAAGAAATCCAGGTTAAGCCCTGAAGCCAAGGTGATGGTATATGAGCTTTACGTTTCCGAGATGGCAAAGCTCTCGATAGGGCAGGGTATGGACATTTTCTGGCACCATGGAGACAAGACTGTAATGGAAAATGAATACCTGCAGATGTGCTCGCTCAAGACAGGTTCCCTCGCAAGGTTGGCCGTTGGGCTTGGTGGTATCCTCGGTGGGGGCTCAGTAAAGCAGGTTGCGGCGCTCAAGGATTTCGCGACCAGCATTGGCATAGGATTCCAGATACAGGACGACATCCTTAACCTCAATCCAATGGAAGGTTGGGGCAAGGAAACTGGCGATGACATTAAGGAGGGTAAGCGCACCCTAATGGTGATACACGCATTCTCTGTTCTGCCGGAAAAGGAAAAAGAGAGGCTCAAGTGGATTCTCGATTCCCGTATAAATTCAGAGCTTGAAGTGAAGGAGGCTATAGAGACGCTTGAGCGCTCCGGCTCGATAGATTACGCGAAGGAGGTTGCAGTCGAATTGGTGTCAAGAAGCTGGGAGAAGCTAGACAGCGTGCTTCCGAAATCGAAGGCCAAGGTACTGCTCCGCCAGTTTGCTGATTACATGGTTGAAAGGAAAATCTGATTTATTTCCTTCACCTTTTTAGGAAGCCGTGTTGCTTACCAGCCATTACTTCTAATAGAAGTGAACATAAATAATAATTGAACAAATCATTCACCTCTGCATAATGGCAAATTGCTGCAAATGATCGAAAATTAAAGCAATTCGCTTTTATGTTGAAATTATTTGCGAAACAAAATCATCTTTTGCCATCCCCTTTTCGTGCCTATCATCTACAAACTTTCTCCAGGCTCTCATAATTTAGCACCTAGTACTTCTCGTATTCTCTTTCGACCTTGTGCACAGTGATGCCGTCTGCCCCAATCTCCATAGGATGCAGGTCCTCTGAGTGCCTTGTTGCTCGCATCTTCCTTATATGCAGGGTGCGATTGCTCCTCGTGCCCACGCCAAGATAGTGAAGCACGACTACGCCGTCAACAACATATTCCTCCACCCCGTACTTTCCAAAGGAGTTCTCGCCTTCCTTCACTTCTGATGTCATCACAGTGGTAACGCCGAGTCTCATGAGGATGTAAGCAAGTTTAAGTATCGCAGCTCTTATGTCGGCCTCGCCCTGGAAGTTCAGGCCAAGTGCGGGTATTGAGTCAATCACAACCCTCTTCGCGCCTATCCTTTTGCTCGTGCGCATTATCTCGAGCAACAGCTTGTCGAGGTCGAAGCCAGTTGCCGGCATGGAGAACTCCTCCTCGCTCGGGATGCCTATCTTGGCGATGCTGCCGTCGATGATGTGCACCATGTTGGCTTCTTCCAGCTTCCTGATGTCCCATCCCAGCATCAGCATGTCCTGCCGCAGTAGGTCAGGTCTCTCGTCAAGCGTGACATAGATGCCGGGTTCGCCGTGTTGTTTCGCGCCATAGTAAATGAACTGCATCCCGAAAATGCTCTTTCCCGTGCCGCAGGCTCCGGCAACGAGGATGCTCCTGCCCTCCGGGAAACCGCCTTCCATGAGCTCGTCCAGCCCCTTTACCCCTGTCGGAACCCTGTTCATCTGCTCTCGCTTATAGTGTGGTGCCAAGTCATATTTATACCTTCATACATTGCGCAGGAAAGCAGGATTCCCGTGTCTGGCTTTAAAAAAGTATCCGCGCTTTTATGTTGTCGGGTCGTGGCTTAATGGCAATGCGGTTTTCTGTGCATGTGCTGTTCCCGACCATCGCACTCATTTTTTTAGTCCAGCTCGTTTCCGCTGGCCAGCTCGACATCCTCGCTGTTACTGGCGCTTCTACGACGCCTGCCAAGGTCTACCCGGGCGATATAGTAACGCTGAACTTCAACGTGTCCAACACGAGCGGCGTCGGCCAGATTGCCCAGGGCCTCAGAGTGAGGGCTGAGCTGAACGAGAATTACTTCGAGGCGGAGAGGGTTGAGGAGAGGTTCGAGAGCCTCGGCGCAAAGGGCATGAAGACTGTATCTCTCAGGTTCAGGGTGAAGGAAGGTGCACTGCCAGGAAATTACAGGGTTCCAGTGATACTCGAGTATGACAGTGGCTCTACACGCATTGTGCAGAAGGAGGAAGTGAGCTTCAGCTTGGTTGCGTGCAGCCAGCTCAGGATAGAATTCATAAGCCTAAGCGAAGCCCAGCCTCACATCGGAAGCCAGCTCGGTATAACCGTCACTATAAGGAATTCCTGCACCACCGCGGCGAGGAATGTCGGGGTAGAGCTCAAGTCAGTCAGCAATTCCACTATTGCGCCGTTCATAGCGCCCTCTGGCACGACACAGAAAATCGGGGACATCCTACCGGCGGGTTCTAAGGATGTCACGTTTTCAGTAATGATAGGGGACAAGGTGGATGCGAAGACCTACGTGTTCTCGGTTGACGCGAATTGCGACGAGTGCTCCAAGTCTGCTTCCAGCCAGTTCTCGTTCCAGGTCCTCGGCAGGCCGGAATTGGTGTTCTCCAACATAGATTACTCAGTCGAGGTGCAGGGCGGGAACGACAAGCAGATAATGCAGGGCAGTCCCTTTACCCTGTCGGTGCAGCTTGAGAACATAGGGCTGGAGAAGGCCAAGGCAGTCGAAGCCTACATAGATTTCGGCAGCGGCATAATGGGCTCCACTAAATCATTCCTTGGGAACATAAACCCCGACGACTCCGGTGCAGCGGTCTTCAACCTCGTTGCCTCCTACGACGCTAAGCCGGGCGGCCATCCAGGCAAAATCACGGTGAGGTATGTGGACGAGCTCGGCGCAAAGCAGGAGTTCTCGCAGGACTATTTGCTCTACGTCAACCCACAGCCGCCCACCAGTCCTGTGGTGTACATAGCGATGCTCGTGCTGGTTGCAGTGGTTCTCGGCATACTTTACTTCATAATTAAATTCATCTTTAGGCAGCTCGCGATAATGAAGGCGCAGTCAAAGTAAAGCAGGGCGTCATGAAGGGGCGGAAATGCCTGGGCCCATGCATCCTGCTACGTGGCCGCATGAATGCAGTGAGGTGCCGCGAGTGGCGGCCAGCAACTGCACATAGCTACGTTAAATATGGTTTGCCGCCGAGGTTTTTGGGGTGGGTTGCGCATGCTCAAGCTATCGTTCCTGAACCTCTTCAGGAGGAAGACGAGGACGTTCCTCTCGGTTTCCGGCATAGCCATTGGCGTGGCGGCCATTATAGTGCTGGTGTCCTTGGTGGACGGCTTCACCGCGCAGTTCGATGAGGTCCTGAGCCAGTTCAAGGGCATAATTGTTTCTGAGAAGGACTCGCTCGATCAGTCCCTCTCGAAAGTGGATTCTTTCTTCAGCCAGAAGCTATCATCTACGCCCGGCGTGAAGACGGTCATCCCCGAGATCTGGCACCTTCCAGAGAGGGTTGATGGCGAAGGCGTCAGCGCCGCTTCCTTCAACCCGATTTACATCTATGGCCTCGACGTCGGAAAGTACTATGCCTCCGGAGCCAAGGGCTGGCTCGAGGACCTAGACAAGGGTTCGCTTCTCCGCTCCTCGGATTCAGGGCAGGTGATGATAGGTGGGAAGCTCGCGAAGGACAGGCTAAAGTTCGTGGGCTCGAGCATAAGGATTGACGACAAGGTCTACAAGGTCAAGGGCATACTGAAGGGTGAGAGTGACCTCACCTCGAACATTATCGTAATGAACCTCGAGGAAGCCCGTGAATTAAGTTCTTTCCCGCAGGGAAAGGTAAGCTCCTTCACGGTTCTTCTCTCTGACACAACAGCTGACAAGAGGGTGGCTGAGCTGATAAGGCTCAAGTTCGGCGATGAACTCCGGGCGCAGACACAGGCTGACCTCTCAGAGCAGTTCACCGGCATAGTGGGAAACCTCCGCCTCCTCGCGATTGTGATCGCCCTCGTCTCGAGCGTTGTTGCTGGCATAGGCATCGCTAACACAATCCTCATGAGCGTGCTTGAGCGTTTCAGGGAGATTGGCGCGTTGAAAGCGGTTGGCTGGACCAATGGCGACGTGATGAAGATGATTCTCTACGAGTCGCTGTTCATGGGCCTAATCGGTGGGGTTCTCGGCATTGCTCTCGGCTTTGGAGTGGATTCGCTGCTGCACATTATTGCGGGCGTAAACTATAAGGTGTCCGCGGTCCTGGTACTCTCCACTCTGGGCTTTGCCGTCTGCCTTGGTATTGCCGCCGGCATTTACCCAGCTTATAGGGCAGCGAGCCTTTCACCAATTGAGGCCCTGAGGTCGTGATGCGATGGCGCAAAAAAAATTCTGGCAGGATTCTGGCGGCAACAGGCCGCCAGGCAGTGTACCCCATGGCCTGATGGGCCCTGGAGGAAGGAAAACCCGTGCCGAGCATGCAAGGCCGGTGCCGGGCGACGGCAAAGAAATTTTTGTGGAGCTTCAGGACGCCACAAAACAATACGTGATGGGCGAGACAACGGTGAACGCGCTTGCGGGCGTGTCCATTTCCGTGCACAAGGGGGACTTCATGGTGATTGTCGGTCCTTCCGGCTCCGGCAAGAGCACCCTCATGCACATCATGGGGACGCTCGACCACCCTACTTCCGGCAAGGTTTTTTTCGACGGCAGCGACATCAGCGTTCTAGATGATTGGCACCTCGCTATGCTGAGGCGAAATAAAATAGGCTTCATTTTCCAGAACTTCAATCTTATTCCAACTCTCAGCGCCCTCGAGAACGTACTCGCTCCTACTGAACCATTGACGGGCAACAAGGAGCGCCTTGAAGAAAGGGCTATAGAGCTTCTCAGGAAGGTCGGCCTCGGCAACAGGCTGCTGCACAAGCCCGATGAGCTCTCAGGGGGGCAGCGCCAGCGCGTTTCCATAGCAAGGGCGCTCATCAATGACCCCGAGATAATATTCGCTGACGAGCCGACAGGCAACCTTGACTCGATGACAGGCAGGCAGGTGATTGAGCTCATGCACCGCCTCAACAAGGTTGACGGCAAGACTTTTGTCCTCGTCACGCACGACCAGTCACTCCTCGATTACGCAACGCGGAAGGTGTTCCTCCTTGACGGCAGCATAACGCGCATAGAAAACCAGGGCGCAAAGGGCGGTGGTGAGCATGAACTCAGCGTGTAGGGCCGGCTTTTTGTGGTGCTTGGGGCACTGGCGCAGGGCAAACGCTTCGTGGCGCCTGAGGCCAAGATGCATTGGGGATGCCTTGTGGAAAGTGCTTATTGCGCGGAGTGTGTCGGCATGCTGAAAATTGGCCTCTTGAACCTCACGAGGCACAAGACGAGGACCGCGCTCGCAGTGTTCGGAATAGTGCTGGGAGTGGCTTCGCTCATAGTGCTTGTCTCGGTCATCGACGGCATCAGGTTCGAGATTAAGGATGCGTTCAGTAAGGCGCAGGGTGTGA
Organism: archaeon; assembly: GCA_005239615.1. GTDB lineage: Archaea > Iainarchaeota > Iainarchaeia > Iainarchaeales > Iainarchaeaceae > CABMIU01. The sequence continues at coordinate 5,085 of SBBR01000077.1, read as the reverse complement.
GGATCGGCCCACTGAAGGCAGGCGATCCCACCTTCAGCCAGTTCGACGAAGAGTGGATAGGGAAGATTGAGAAGGTACAGGGCGTCAAGGTCGCGGTAGGGAACATAATTCAGGTCGCGCGCACCATTGATGGAAAACAGCAGGCGTTCAATGGCACGAGGGTTCTCGGCATTGACGTTGACAGGGTTGCGAAGGCCGAGTCCTCAGGCTTCCAAGGCGAGCTCCTAGAAGGCAGGGACTTCAGGGCGGGTGACAGGGGCATCGCGCTGATAGGGAAAAAGGTTAAGGGTGATTATGACAAGTTCCTCGGCTCGAAGATAAAGGTCAACGACACAAGCTTCAGGATTGTCGGCATCTACACGACGGGCTCAGACCTGCTCGACAACTCAATCCTCCTCCAAATTGATGATGCGCGTGAGTCTACTGGTTTTCCGAAAGGTAAGGTGAGTTACCTCAACGCCACCATAGTGAACCCCAAGGAGGACAGGCAGATTGCGGAGAGGATTAACCTGATTTACGGCGACAAGGTGAAGGCTAGGACCCTGAGTGATTTCTCGGCGCAGTTCGGCCAGGTGTTCGACAGCATAACAGCACTAGTCCTTATAGTTGCGTCGATTGCATCCATAGTGGCTGCCGTGGGGATAATCAATACGATGCTAATGAGCGTGCTTGAGCGTTTCAGGGAGATTGGCGCGTTGAAAGCGGTTGGCTGGACCAATGGCAATGTGATGAAGATGATTCTCTACGAATCCCTCTTCGTGGGTGCAATCGGCGGCCTCTTCGGCGTAACCATAGGCTACCTAGGCTCTTCAGCAGTGGAAGGTTTCGGTCTCACCACTGTTGTCACGCCGGAACTCATGCTGGGTTCGTTCCTCGGCGCTGTTGCGGTGGGCGTGCTTGGAGGCATCTACCCAGCCTTCATCGCCTCTCGGATGGACCCTGTAGAGGCGCTGCGCACTGAGTGACAATCTGGGCGGCCGCCGCCCATAAATCGGACGTGAGCCACAGTGGCATCTGCATGTCATGTGGCTTGCTGCCTGTATACTGCGGTTATACCCTTCAAGCCCCTGATGTTCCTGGTAACATCATCCAGTTGGGTGAGGTTTTTTACTGCAATGCCGAACGTGCAGGTAATGTTGTTCTGCGCCCCTGATTTGGCGCTCGTGGACTTCACCCTGACCTTCTTTCCCGAAAAAATGCCGAGGATGTCTTTCAGCATCCCGCTCCTGTCCACGGCCTCTACAATTATCTCTGCCTCGTACTCCCCGGTGCCACCGCCCCAGTAAACATCAACCTTCCCGCCCATTTTCTTGGCCTGCTGGCAGTCAGACCTGTGCACGGCTATTTTCCTCTTGGTGGTCCTGAACCCGATTATCTCGTCTCCTGGTACTGGCAAACAGCACTTTGCGAGTCTTATCTTCCTGTCGCTGGTGGTCATTCCGCGGCCGACTTGTGGTGCCATTTTCTTCACTCCTGCCTCAGAGGGCACGTTCAGCTTCAGTCTCGCCCTTATCTTCTGCCTTGCCTTGGCTGTCTTGACGAACCCTAACCATCCAGCTTTGGGTTCCTGCTTGGCGCTAGTAACCACCTCCACGACATCCCCGTTCCTTATCATCGTGTTCAGCGACACCATGATGCCGTTCACCTTTGCCCCCTGGCACCTGTCGCCAAGGTCTGAGTGCACTGCATACCCGAAGTCGAGCACGGTAGCGCCGAACGGGAGCTGTATTACCTCCCCTTTTGGCGTCATCGCAAACACCTCCTTCCCGAAGATGTCCATTTCGGCTTTCTCCTCCTTGCCTTTTTCCCACTCAATGAGCTGCTTTATCCACTCGATTTTCTTGTCGTGCCTCGTGTCGGCCTTGCCGCCCTTATACGCCCAGTGCGACGCAATCCCGAATTCCGCAAAGTCGTGCATCTCCTTTGTCCTTATCTGGATTTCCACTGGCGTCATGTCCTCCACGAAGACGCTCGTGTGGAGCGAGCGGTAGCCGTTCTCCTTTGGCTTCGCGATGTAGTCGTCGAATTCCCCTGGGATTGGTTTCCAGAGGCTGTGCACTATGCCAAGCGCCTCGTAGCATTCCTTCTCCGTGCCCACCACCAGCCTGATTGCGACCAGGTCATACACCTTGTTTATACCAACACCTTTCCTCTTCATCTTGCTGTAGGTGCTGTAAACGGTCTTCACCCTCCCGTGGATAGCAACGTCAATGCCTGCCGCTTTGAGGCTCGCCTCGAGTTCCTCCCTCGTCCGGCGTATGCTGGCGTCGGCCTTCCTCGTTGTCTCGCCTATTGCAGCGAGGATTTTTTCGTAAGCCTCCGGCTGTTCCATCCTGAAAGCGAGCTCACTCATCTCGGAGCTTATGGGGTAAATGCCGAGCTTGTGGCTGAGCGGCGCGTACAGCTCCTTCACCTCTTCTATGAACTTTACCCTTTCCCCGCTCGGCACCTCGCCGATGTTCCTTATCTTGTCCAGCGCCTCGGCCAGCTGGAGTATGACCGCAACTGGGCTTGCCGAGAGGACCGCGAGAATCTTTTTCCTCGTGCTTTCCATGTCCTCTGCCTTGTAGCCGAGGGCCCTCTCGAACCTTTCCTGTTGCTCAATGAGTTCCAATACAGACCGGCCAAATTCCTTAGCGACTGCCTCAATAGGCACACCTATCCTCTGGGCGTTGTGCAGCAGACCCGCCAGAACCGCGTTCCTGTCAAACCCGAGGCCGAACATGGTGGCTGCCACAGCCATGTTGTGACGCATGTAAGCTTCCTGTTCGCCATTCTCCTTGAGGGCAAAGGACAGCATTTCTAGCGCCCTCTGTATTTTCCCGTCGTCCCCGAACGCTTTCGCGTAGAGCCCTGCCAGTTCCCCAACACCTTGGCTTTCCATAAAAAACCCTTATCTGAAAACCTATTTTATGGTTACCTTCAGATGATTTTAAGCCGTGTAAAGGCCAAAACCAATTCGGTCAAGACGGGCGTTTGCCACGCTTTAATATTCTTTAGTTTTCCACACACTCCATTACTTTAAAACCTTCGCCCATTCATCTTGTCGTATGGTGGTTTATTGCCTTACTATCTCTTCGTGAACTTCAAGACCTACGAGGAAGGCACCGGAAAGAAAGCCCTTTCGCTCGCGAAGCTCCTCTCCTCATTCTCCGCCGAGGACGTCGAGGTTATTCCTGTCGTGCAAGCCCCTGACCTGCAGGAAGTTGCAAAGGGCTCGGCGCTCAGGGTATTTGCACAGCACTGTGACCCGGTAATATACGGGTCCAATACTGGCAAAATCCTGCCAGAAGCACTCAGACAGGCGGGCGCCGTTGGCACAGTCCTGAACCATGCCGAGAACAAAATCAACAATGACGCCATCAGGGCAACAATCGCTAGGTGCCGTGAGGTGGGCTTGAAGGCGATGGTATGTGCGGAAACACTCTCGCGCGCAAAGGAAATCGCCGCATTCTCTCCAGCCCCTGAATTCATTGCCGTCGAGCCGCCTGAACTCATTGGAGGGGACATCAGCGTCAGCACAGCGAAGCCCGAACTCATTTCGGATTCCGTGAAGGCAATACGCAAAATCAACCCGAAAATAACCGTCATCACAGGGGCCGGCATAAAAAATTCGCAGGACGTCTCTAAAGCCGTTGAACTGGGCACCATGGGGGTTTTTGTGGCCTCCGGCATAGTGTGCGCGAAGGACAAGGAGTATGCTGTGCGCGAGCTGCTCTCGGGATTTCCGTCCGGCAAGGACGAGGGCGGAATGCCATAAATTGAACTAAGAATAAATACGTTGTTATTGAAAGACAAAAGACTGAAGTTTATATTTGTTTGAGGGGGGCAAATACAACAATTATGTATTCTGGCCCTAAATTTCAAAAAATTTATCACTGGCGCATTCAGGCCGCAGAGAAATATAGGGAGGGATTCTACAAGGGTTCTTTCTTGGAATAGAACAAGTCCCTTGTGAGAAAGTACGAATCCATATTGAAGGCAAACGGCAGAAAGGTTTCTACGCTTGTGAATTAGCTTTGGCGCCCTCTAGTTTATATCTTTTTTCAAAAACTTTGAATATGCCCAATAAATAAATATTGCAATATTGGCGAGTATTAAAAATAATATATACAAAATCAATGGTCCGCCAGCATTAGTTATCTCTCCAATAAAAATAAGTAAACCAAAAACAATTGAATTAATTATAAAAAGAGCTAAAAAAATTCCGGTGATTGTTAATAATGAATGTAGGATATCCTCTGTTTTGAAAATTTTGTATAGAATATAGATTGAAAGTAGAATCATGACTAGAAAAGCCAAGAACAAAGTAGAATGTGCTTGGTTCTCTGAAATTAACGGAAAGTTCCACCCGAGGAGTACTATGCTAATCACAAGTAAAGTTGATATAAAAAAACTTATCGGAATATTAAGAAAAACAAATTTTAATATTTTAAGAATTTTTTTTGGTAAAGGTTCTTCTTTTGTTAAATGGACAAAATTCGAACGTGCAAAAAACACAGACAGAATAATTGACTGTAGTAGAGTAATCAATATAGTTCCAAAGACAAGTAGTATGACTAGAGCACCGCCTAGTGCGGCATATCCTCCTGCTAATCCGCCAGGGTCAAACATGTCTTTAGTATGATTTTTCAATATAAATAACTAACGCTTTTATTTTTGGCCTAATTCTCTAAGAAATTTATTAGTTCTAGTAACTATATGGACTTAGAGCCTATCCCACTAGGTCAGTTGCCCTCCAGGTGATTGTTATTCCAAAAACAGGGATATAGACTTCTTTTGCTTTTTCAATGTCTTTTACGCCGATGATGATTGCAGAAAGTTTCATTTTGAAACCCCATCCCCTTTCAAGTCTTCAAAGAATAAATCCTCCCAATGTCCTAAACTATTATCCCCCTCACTTCGGCTCTCTTTCTCCCAGCCTTCTCATATTCCTCTATGCCTTTTTTCAGAACAATGAGCCCGAGAAGTGCGCACTTGATGCGCGTCTGGATTATGTTGCCGAGCTGTGCAAAAAGCTCCTTTTCAGTGATTTTTTTCGCTACGGATATTTTCTTTCCTCTGACCATCTCGGCGAGCAGGGAT
>SBBR01000014.1 GCA_005239615.1 archaeon | reverse complement strand
AGAGGGTCGGCAGGATGGAGGAGCACCTGCCGCTGCGAAAGTACATGAAGAAAGTCGGGCACAGGAAGGGTGAGGCGAAAGGATGGACAAAGGTAGGGAGGTACCCAATCAGGACAGTGAAGGCGTTCATAGACATGCTTGAGGGAGTGCAGGCGAATGCTGACTACAAGGGCCTCGACTCGGAGAACCTCATAATAACGCACATGTTCGCATCACAGGGGTTCCAGAGGATTTCCTACCAGTCGCAGGGAAAGATTTCCGGCAAGAAGAGGAAGAGGAAATCGGTGCACCTTGAAGTGGTCGTCACGGAGGGAAGGTAGGCATGTTTTATTTAGTGCGAGCGGGGCTAGCTAGACCTACCGAGTCCCAAGGGGGCGAGCGCAGGGCGCCCTGCTGCTGCGAGCTTGCGGCACTGAGGTGTCCGCGTGATTGAAAAATTTTTTATCGAGCAGGGTATCCGCAAGGTCGAGCTCGACCGCTACCTAGCGAAGGAGCTGGAGAAAGCGGGCTTCACGAAGAGCGAGATAGTCAAGACTCCACTCGTCACCAGGATAGTCGTGAACGTGACAAGGCCGGGCCTCGCAATCGGCAAGAGCGGCAGCAACATCTCCCAGCTCACCGAAACAATAGGAAAGAGGTTCAGGATTGACAACCCGCAACTCGAGATAAAGGAAATCGAGAACCAGAACCTTGATGCCAAGGCGGTCGCGAACAAGATGAGGGCCACGATAGAAAGGGGATTCTCGTGGAGGAGCGTTGTCTTCAAGACCATGAACGACATAAGGATGGCTGGCGCGCTGGGCATCGAGGTAATCGTTAGCGGAAAGATAACTGGCAAGGCTGGCAGGAAGAGGAAGCTCAGGTACTTCCATGGCTACATCAAGAAGGTCGGGGAGCAGGCGAGGCTTGTGGACTACGCGAAAACCACCGCCTACCCAAAGGTCGGCGCCATAGGGATAAAGGTCAGGATAATAAGGCCGGGCACAAAATTCCCGGACAAGGTGAAGATAGAGGATTACATAAAAAAGGCAGAGGCCGCCCCGCCGGAAGGCACAGGAGAAAAGGTTGCCGAAGCAAATGTGGAAGAAGCGAAGGGGGCCGAGGTCGCGGGGGAAACTGTGGCAGGGCAGAATGCTGCAACAATAGCGGTGAAAGATGAAGAGGCCAAGGCAGGAACAAAGGCCGAGGCGAGGAAAGGTGAAAAGCAAGAGGAAAAGAAAGAATCCGGTGCGCAGACGCTGGCGAAGAAGCGGAGGACGAAGAAGGAGCACAAAGACATGAAGAAAGAGGCGGCTGTTGTGGAAAAGGCTACAGCCGCGGAAAGCGGGGAAGAGGCTGTGAAAGAAACTGTAGAGGATAAGAAGTGATTTGCGATGATGAAAAGGCTCGAGGCACTGAGGGACAGTTCCATCAAGGAGCTCGAGGCTAAGCTCATGGAGCTCAAGGCAACGCTCTCGAAGGAGAAGGCGCAGGTAGCCTCAGGTACCAGGGCTGAGAAGCCCGCGAAAATAAGGAACGCGAGGAGGGGGATTGCGAGGATACTCACCATAATAAGGGAGAAACGGGCGAAAGCCGGTGCCAGCGTGGCAAAAGCAAGGGGCGCCATGGGAAACGCAGCTGAGGGCCTAAAGGCGAAGGCTGCTAAACCTGGTTCGGCTGGCAATGCGGAAATGAAAATCAGCGGAGCGGAGGAACTGAAGGGCAAAGGGGTGAATGCGTAAGTGCCGCAGGAAATAGACAAGGTGACAGGTCTCCCGAAGGATCTCCTGGACTTCGGTGACATTACCAAGGAGTCGCAGAAAATCAGGATAAGGGCATTGCAGGCGAGGTTCGGCAAGGTCGTCACGGTCGTTTCCGGCTTCGAGGATTGGGAGGAGGCAAAGAGGCTCGGCAAGGAGATGAAGAAGAAGCTTGCGTGCGGCGGAACAGTGAAGGGAAACGAAATCGTCCTGCAGGGCAGGCACACTCCGAAAGTGAAGGGGATTCTGCTCGCGGAAGGTTACAGGGAGGAGCTCATCGATGCTTGAAGGAAACGGTTACAGGATAACGGCAAAGAACCTCCTGTGCCACGAGATGATAGGGCTTATGGTGAAGGCGGGAATGAAGGCAATAGCATGGAAAGGGAAGGCTATGGCGAGTGGAACAATAGTGGATGAGACAAAGAATGTTTTCGTGGTCGAGAGCAAGGGTGTTGAGAGGATGGTCCCAAAGAAAGGCAACTGGTTCGAATTCGTTCTCGGCGACGAGATGGCGATGGTCATGGGTGACGACATACTTTACAGGCCCGAAAACAGGGTAAAGGCACTCTGGAGGCATTGCTGATGGCACAAGCGAAGGCGGAACCGAAAAAGCGCCACGGGAAAGGCAGGGGGAAAGAAGGCATCACTGCAGCTATGCATGTGGAAAAGGAAGAGCCATTGCAGGAAAAGCCTGAGGCAAAGGCTGAGGGAAAGGAGGGGCATGAGTATGTGGGTGGCGGAGAGAAACCTGCGCCGAAAATGACTGCAACGGCTGGCGGACAGGCAACGGCAAAAAACCTGAGCGTGAGGGGCGGCATCTTCATAGGGAAGGTCACGAGCGCAAAGGCGCCACTGACGGTGAAAGTGGAGAAGAAGATAGTGAGGTACGTGCCAAAGTACGAGCGGTACAAGAAGGACAGGGCAACGGTGAAGGCCCACAACCCGCCTGAAATCAATGCCAAGGAAGGCGACCTCGTGAAGGTCGGAGAAACGCGTAAAATCAGCAAGACGAAGAGCTTTGTGGTTTTGGAAATAATAAAGAAAGGTGAACAGAAATGATTGGGCAGACAGAGATATCATTGCGGAATGCTGTGTCTGGGAAGCGGAAAAAAAGGTGACCAAAGGTGAAGGCAATCAACGCGTCAATCGTCAGGGGACTTGGTCACGGAACGATATGCACGTGCGCGGACAACTCCGGTGCGAAGGAAGTGAAAATAATCACGGTCTATGGCTACAAGGGTAGGAGGAAGACCCAGCCGAAGGGCGGAATTGGAGACTTGTGCAACGTGGTTGTCAAGAAAGGCAAGCCTGAGATGAGGAAGAAAGTAGAGAACGCCGTGGTGGTCAGGGTGAGGAAGGAATACCGGAGGCCAGACGGCACGCGCATAAAATTCGAGGACAATGCTGTGGTGCTGGTCGACGAGAAAGGCCTTCCGAAGGGCTCGGAAGTGAAGGGAGTGGTGGCAAAGGAAGTTGGCGAGAGGTACCCTAAAATAGCTGGGATAAGCTCAGGGGTCGTGTGAAGCCGGGAATAGATGAGGGGCGAAAAGAAAGGCAATGAAAGTTGGTTAGGAAAAAAAGGTTGTGTTGTTTATGGCTGGAGTGACGAGTTCAAAACCGAAGGTGCAAAGGAAGTGGCATTACTCTAAGCCGCTGCACGCAGCGCGCAAGGACTTTTCCGCACACCTCAGCAAGGAACTGAGGAAGCAGCTCGGACGGAGGAGCCTCGAGCTGCGCAAGGGCGATACAGTGAAGGTCATGCGCGGCGGGCCGAAGTACAGGCGCAGGAGCGGAAAGGTAACGGGATTCAGGATGCTAAAGAGGCAGGTACTCATCGAAGGAATCATGAGGAAGAAAGTAAGCGGCGCGGAAATTGCTGTCCCTTTCAAGGCAAGCAACCTCCTCATAACCGCGATAGAGGAAAAGGACCAAAGAAGGCTGAAGAACAGGAAGGTTAAGAAGCAGGCCATGGAAGGGAAGGTCGAATCAAAAGGGACTGAAGTTAAAAGCGAGGAAAAGTGATCTGGAATGGCACGAAGGGGAGAGTCAAAGACTCAGAAGAGCATTTCGGCGCCTTCTATCAGGCATTTCCACAGGAAGGAAAACGTCTTCACGATCAAGGGAAGGCCAGGGCCGCACAGCAATTCAACAGCGGTGCCTCTTTCGTTCCTCCTGAGGGAAGTGATAGGTGTTGCGGATAGTATCAAGGAATGCAAGAAAATCCTGAGCGAGGGAAGCGTTAAGGTGAACGGGAAAGCGAGGAAGAAGCTTGAATTTCCTGCAGGAATCTTCGACTTGATAGAGATTGTGCCGCTGAAGAAGAAGTACAGGCTTTTCCTCGACAGGAAGGGCAGGCTTAAAGCAAAGGAAATCGACTTCAAGTCAAAGGACTTTAAGGTATCGAAAATCGTCGGGAAGAGGGCAATCAGGGGCGGAAAGGTGATGCTCACCACGAACGAAGGGTTCATCATTGAGCAGAGGAAGGAAAAGGTGAACGTGGACGACAGCGTGAAGCTATCTCTTCCTGAACTGAAGATAGAGGGAACCTACAGGCCTGAGAAAGGAAGCACGGCATTCGTGGTGGCGGGAATACACGTGGGCAAGACACTGAAGGTCGAGGGAGTGGTTCCTGGCGACATCAACAAGGAAAAGGCTGTGAAGCTCTCCGAGGAAGGCAAGGAGTTCGAGACAGTGCTAAAGAACGTCTTTGTGGTTGGTAAGGACAAGGCGGAAATCGAGGTGCTGGGGTAAAAGGCTAGAAGAAGCTCCACAGAAGAAACTTGGGGCGGCGATAAAAAAAGAAAAAATTAAAAACAAGAAACAAAAAACTGACAAAACAAGAAAGAGGAAAAAACCGGGAGGCGAATGCTATGGAAACGCAGGCTGCAAAGACATTGGAGAACCCCATGAAGAAAATCCGGGTGGAGAAGGTCACGGT
>SBBR01000049.1 GCA_005239615.1 archaeon | reverse complement strand
GGGATTTCGCGTACAAAAAAAATCCGACGACCAAAAGGACGCCTTCATGTTTTTTGGATGCGAGAAATTTTATTTCAGGGTTTTCCCGCTTGGAAAACCTCTGGCAGCAAAACGAGCAGTAAAAACAGCAAATTATGGTGATGTTTTCTTTTTACTCGGTTTGCTTCAAGCAACCAACATCATACCCAAAGTTACTCGGGTACTCATAAATGTCATCACACCAACCGGGCTGCCTTGCATCGCGCGCAAAGAGCACGCTGACGGTAACCCAACCTTGCCCCCTTGCATGGAACGAGGCCTCGTCCCGAAGGGACAAAGGAACTCACGTCATCGGCCACAATCAATGCGAATGGCCTATTCGAGTCGATTAAAGCTATTTTATGTAACTTTAATGGGCTGATGTTCCTACTATATGCTGCGCATTTCATTTATAAGGTTTACGCCGGCGGAGACGAAAAAGCGGTTATTTGCCTGTGAGTTTCCTATAAATCTCTTCGGCCCTATCCGCCATGTTCTCCACCGAGTACTTCCTGGCAGTAGAGATAGCGTTCCTGCCGAGCCTCTTTCGCAGCGCTGCAGAGGAGAGGAGCTTCTCGACTTTCGAGGCGAGCTCCTTGAAGTCATATGGTTTGAACAAGTAGCCATTCTTCCCTTCCTTTATTGAATCTTTTATGCCAAGGTAATCAGCGCCTACGCACGGCAGTCCCGCGGCCATGGCCTCAAGGACTGTAAGACCCTGCGTTTCTATGGTTGAAGCGGTCACGAAAATATCGTGCTTGCTGACGTGTCGGGCAAGAGCATCATCCTTCAGGGCCTCATGGAAAGCTACGTGCCTATCCAGCTTCTCCTCCGCCACTATTGCCTTGAGGTAGGCCTCTGCCGGCCCTGAGCCGGTGATTGTGAGGCTTAGTACCCAGTCCTTCCATAGTAGGTGCTTGAGGGCGTGGATTAGCACCTCGAGGTTTTTCTCGAAACCTATCCTGCCAAAGTAGATGAGCCTCGGCTTTTTTACGCCGTAACTTTTCTTTGCGTGCTTATTGAATTTGCTAAAGTCAATCGCGTTCGGGAGCACGACCACGCCTTTCTTCACGCCGTTGGCCTCGAGCTCGTCCCTCATGAAACCAGTGGGGGTGGTGACAAGGCTGCAGGAATTGTAGAAGAGGTTAGTGTAGCCCCACGCAAGTTTCTTCGCTAGCGCGGTATCCTTGAGCACAGGTATGGGAAGATAAGTGAGGAACTCCGGGATGAGGGTATGGTATGTCCCCACAACTGGCACCTTCAGCCTCTTTGCGCAGTTCACTCCCAACCAGCCAACGCTGAAAGGCGTGTGCACGTGCACTACATCAGGCCTGAACCTCTCCACCTCGTGGAAAACCCCGGGAGAAAAGAAGTGCGTGATGCGATAGTCCTTGTAAGTGGGCAGTGCAATGGAAGAGAGGAAGATTTCTTCGAAGCCGCCGTTATCGCCCTTGGCGTGCCTGAATTTTGAGTCCTGCGAAGGCGCTATCACCATTACCTTGTGCCCGCGCTTCAGGAACTCGGCGGTAATGTTTATTATCTGCGTCACAACGCCGTTTATCTGCGGCGTGTAGCTGTCAGTAAATACCGCCAGCCTCAAGCATTTCACCTTACCGGCGCGTAATCCGCCTTGGACTTTCCAGCGAACTGGAAGAGCAAGCCGTTCACAATGTGGAAGAGCGCGTACTCAAGGTAGCCCCACTTCTCCGCCCTTCTCGCGGAAACGTGAACGAAAAGGCCTTGTGAGAACTTCACACTGCCTTCCTTCGAAATCCTTTTCGCTAGGTCGAGGTCCTCGCACGTTACCAGCTTGGTGTTGAAGCCCCCAATAGAGAAAAAAACCGCCCTCCTCACGGCAAAGTTCGCGCCAATCATATGGTATACACCCAGCGCGAAACAGACACCTTGAAAATTTGCCACAAAGGTGTTCCAGAGATATCTTGCGATGCCATTGCCGTCTAGGATGTAAACCGGCCCGTAATACATCACGAGTCCGGGGGTTCTCTGGAAACCGGAGGCTACCGTTTCGACCCAGTCATTAGGGAGTACAGCATCTGCATCCGTGAAAGCGATTACTTCGCCTTTTGCTGCAAGCGCACCTGCTTGTCTCTCCCACGTGGCGGAGCGGTTCTTCTCGAACACCACCGTTGCACCGAAGTTTCTCGCTATTTCAGCAGTTGAATCCGAGCTGTGACCGTCCGCGACAATGACCTCGAACTCGTGCCTCGTTTCCTGCGCCCTGAGGCTTTCAAGCAGTTTTGGAAGGTAATTCTCCTCGTTCAACGTGGGGATTACGACGGAAACCAGCATAGAAATGGATTTCAGCAGAATGTAATAAAAAGAAGTTGTTTAGCGATTTTATCTGCAGCGGGAAAACCTTAGGGTTGACTGAATAGAAAGTGGATCATCTGTGAAAAATGTTATATTCGGCTGCACCGACTCAAAGTATGGCGACTTTCTCATAGGGAACTGGCTCGCCTCGCTGAGGGAAAACGTCGACCTTTCCGGAACCGACGTGGTGGTGCTCGACTACGGCATGACCCTTGAGCAACGCGCTAGGCTCTCGAAGGAAAAAGTGAAAGTGGTCAAGTGCAGACGCGATGGCCACGTGACAATACTCCGCTGGCGCGACATGGTGAGGTTTCTCGAAGAACACAATTATGCACAGGTGCTATCTGTCGACGGCGGGGACATAATTTTCCAGGAAGACATCAAGCCGCTATTTGAAAAGGACAGGAATGAAGTAAGGGTGGTGACGGAGGACTATACCATACCCTTTGAGGACATCTTCAGTGACAATTACTTCACGCCTAGGAACGTCGAAAAAATAAAGGAAACGCTGCGCGGTAGGAAAATGATAAACGCCGGGGTGATTTTCGCGCCACGCAAGAAATTTATCGAACTTGGGAGGAAGCTGAACGAGCTTATAACCGACAAGAGCGCGTTCGGGCCGGAACAGGTCGCGGTGAACTACATCCTCTACACTTCTTCGTTCGTCACGCTCGACAACAGATACAACTACGTGGTTTCGTCGGCTAAGCGTGGATTCCATGTGAGGGACGGGGTTTTCTACTTCGCCGGCACGGAAGAAAAAATCCCCATCGTGCATAACGCGGGAAACCACTCCATCTTCAGGCCCATCAGGAACTTCGGGTTTGGGAAAGACCACAACGAGGTGAAGATGTTTACTTACTACTTAGTGCGCGCGACCCTCATGGTTGGGTATGCCGTGTCGAACTTCATTAAGGGTTCCGGTTAATGCTTAACTTCGCCACTTTGTGAATTTGTTGCCCTAATGCAATTTTTCACTTGGCTATTATGACTGCTTTTTTGACTGTGGATTTGATTCAAAAGCCACTGTTTTTGAGCATTTCTTTCGTTGCTGGCAGTTTTTTCTCCCTATTTTTCGTGGATTTTTCCTGAACTGTCGAATTACGCCGGTATTTTATGAGGGACAAAAGGCACTTGTCAAGCTCGCTGAAAATGTGTCAAATTATATAGTGGAATCGTGAGGAAGTAAAAAGCTAAAACACGTTATAGTGGGCCGGATACCAAAAACAAGCCACTTTACGAAAACCGAAAAGTGTCAAACTCTATTGAGAAAATTTGAGGAAAAAGGGCAGAACAGGCAAAGTCAGGTTGACGGCAACAAGGTACTCAAAGGGCACCAGAACTCGGCCATAAAGACCCATGCTAGAAAAAATGGACGTCGCGACTTCAGACCGCCCTTGCCCTCATATACTTCCTTTTGCGCTTCTTCCTGCGCATCTTCTTCTTGTGCCACTTCCAGCGCTGCCTGGAATGCGTCTTCTTGTAGCGCGAATTCGTATTGGCCCTGTGACTCAATCAAGTTCACCTGAACAAAATGTTACAACAGATTCATTGCAGGACTGTTTTATAAAGGTTTTCAGTAGAGGGCAGGGATTGAACGAATGCGGACCGTTACCGCTATATAATGGTTTTCTTCCTTTCGCTTTTGCCTGAGGCAGCCTGAGCAGCCCTGACAATTGCCTTTTCCCGCTCAGTAAGCGGCCTGACACCGGGCGTTGACGTTTTCGGCTTGGCCTTTACATGCCCTACGCCAAACAATTTCATGAAAAAATTCATAGAAATAAGATTGATAAGGGCGAATATTAATGTTTCTGAAGGTCTTTTCCAAGGAAAAATGCCATAGACTTCCGCCCGCACCTTATAACTGCCCTAGACGGGATTCGAACCCGTGTCGTCGGCTTGAAAGGCCGATGTCCTTGACCGGGCTAGACGACTAGGGCGGCCTTTTTCTTTTCGTTGACACGAAAAGAAAAACCCCGGGAAAAAGAAAAGTGTAAGCGGTTGCATTTAAAATTGTTTCACAATCCAGTTCCCTAATTGATACTAAAAGGCAGTTGAACCAGTTTTTAAGGTTTGCAGGTGGGCCTGATGGCACTTTCGGTGGCGGCTTCGAAAAGGATTTTCGGCGATGTGTGGATTTGCATGCGCTGCAACTGCCGCAACAAGGGCCAGAAGGGAAAGCCGCCGCACAAGTGCCGCAAGTGCAACTCCAAGAAGCTGCGGCAGCGGAAGAAGGGGAAGAAGAAGGCGGCGGCGTAAAGTCATCTTCCGCCTTTCAGTTTCATGCGACTCTTTAATGATTTACGCGCTTCACTTGCTGCGTTCCTCAATTTCGCTATCATATACATAGGCAACTCCCGGGATTTGCTAGTTTTGGCTATCTCTTTTTCATCTTTTGCTAATTCACCAAGTTGCTCATTTATATCTTCAACCAGTTCACCGCGAGTAATTTTTTCCCCTGAAATCTCATTACTGCATCGCCACTTAGCCCTAAAATTTTAGGCCTCTGATGCAAAGCTGCTTCTGAGGGAGTTAAAACGAGGAATTCTCTTCTTGCAGGCCGCCTTATTTTTCAACACCTATGTGCCACGAACCTTTTTCCTTATTGCTTTTTCCAATGACCAGAAATAGTTTTCTCCTCATTTCCTTGCGATGGGAAGGTAAAGACCTTCTCAGAGAAGTCACTAACTTGGCATCCGGTAAATCGCTGGAATAACCCGTGGACAAAGAAGGCCTTCTTGCTTGCGGTATTCTGCTCGGGGCTTTGAAGCCAGTTCTTGGCCGTTCATTGATAGGAAGAGCAGGTATGCCACTTGGGAACGTCCAGAACCGAGCCTCGCAACTTTTTCGGCCCTATGCAACTTCGCGGTTTCGTCAAACCTTTGCCTGTACTCGCGCCTCTGTGACCTGTTTACTGGATGCCCCGCCGTTATGAGTGAACCACCTGGACTATTAATCGTTTCGTGAAGGTCGTTTGCCGCCGCACCAAACATAATTAAGCACTTTGCAGGCATTTTTCTTCATGAAATGGTCTTCCAGCGGCCCAGCGAAGCCGGCACATGGAAAGCCTGCTGGGAGCAATCTTGGGGGCGCTGTGGGCGCCATGCCAGGAGGCACCGGCACACAAGCCATAAGGGGACTTGGAATGGTTGTCCCTTCAAAGGCAAGCGAAGGGCTGCGGGATTTCGGAAAGGCAGCTGACTCTGCTGCGGTCGAATCCCTGAAGCACTTTTCAATCGCGCAGCACCTGCGCCCGCTGAACTGCATCATCGCGGCGGTTGGCGTGTACGCGGGCTTTGTGGTCGCAAGGGGAAGCATAGGCGTGAGTGTGGAGGCCGGCGTTGCGATGCTTTCCACGGCAATCATTACCGGCGCGGGCAACATGATAAACGATTTCTTCGATTTGGAGATTGACAAGCGGCAGTGGAAAGAGACCCCAATGGTGAGGGGGAATGTGAGGCCGTTCGCAGTTTTCGTTTTGTCGCTGGCACTTTTTGCGGCAGGCATCGTCATGGCCTTCTTCATAAACACCACCGCTTTCCTAATTGCGGTGCTCGTGAGCCTACTCATGGTGGTTTACTCTGCGCTGATGCAGAATCACAAGTACATAGGAAACGTTGTTGTTTCGCTGGGCACCGCACTCACAATAATATTCGGCGCCTCGATTGCTGGCAATTACCTCTGGGCTTCAGTGTTCGCCTTCTCGGCGTTTCTCGCGAACATAGGGAGGGAACTCACTAAGGACCTCGAGGACATGAAGGTGGACAAGGGAATCAAGAGGACGCTCCCCATGATGCTGGGCTTCCATTGGGTGAGGAGGATTGTTTTCATGGCTTACGCATCCGCAGTCATGGTCGCTGGCACGGCATGGACAAGCGGCATTGTGAAGGGCGGCTACTTCATAGTGCTCCTCCTCGTGGCAATCATTGTATTCTTTATGGCATGGGAAAAGCTCCTCGAGAAGGATTTCCGCAAGTCGCAGGCATACAGCAAGTACGGCATGGTGGTCTCCTTGCTTGCGTTCATCTCGATGGTGCTGTGACGCAAGGCCATGGTGGACAGCGGTTGAATTTTGGTTCGGGTGAATGGCATGGATTTGTTGGCGGAATTCGCGGCGGCGTTCAGGCAGGCAATTAGAGGGCGGACAATAGGCTTTGGCACGGGTCATTTTTGGGTTTTTGGGCGCTGGAGATGTTCCGGCATGGTTTTGGGTGAGTGGCAATGGGCAGGGAGAGCCTCATAGCGAAAACTGTTTCGCTCCTCCACAAGAATGGGTTTGACGCAGAAACATTTTTCGAGTCGGACAATTGCTTCGACATCATAGCGAGGAAAGGCGCCCTCACTCTGGTGCTCAAGCTCTACGAGAATATCGATTCAATAAGGAAGGAGCAGGGCGAGGAGCTCGGAAAACTGTCAACCGTGCTAGGCGCGAGCTGCATCATAATAGGTGAAAAGACAAAGGTATTCAGCCTCGAGGACGGAGTGATGTATTCCAGGTACGGTATCCCAACGCTCGCAAAAGGCACGTTCCAAAAGCTCCTCGGCGAGAAAATGCCGAGAGTCAGGTACTTTAAAGGCAGGCAAATCGTTGACATTGATGCCGAAGAGCTGAGGAAGAAAAGGCTTGGCATGGAGCTTTCTTTAGGAGGGCTGGCGGAAAGGGTCGGGGTCACTCCCGAGTCTATGTACAGGTTCGAGAAAGGGGCGAGTACATCGCTCGGGACAGCACTCAGGCTTGAGAGGGAGCTCAGGGAAAAACTCATCAGGGAGGCGGACGTGCTCGCGCACCACAAGAAAAAAGGCTTCGAGGACGAGATGCCGAAGGACAAGCTCCTCGAAAAAATGCACGAGCTCGGCATGAAAATGGCGCTCTTCGGACACTCCCCTTTCAAGGCCTACACAGATTCCGAAAAGGGCATCTTCATCGGCACTGGAAAGGGGAAAGCCGACATACCGAGAAAGGCTGTCGAGCTGCGCAAGGCGAGCGCTGTCATCGACACTGATTCCATAATCATCACAAAAGAGTACAGGCAAAAGAGCGTGGAAGGGGTGCCGGTCATAGAAGAGCAGGAGCTCGAGTCCATCAGCAGGCCCAAGGACCTCAGGAAAATGATACGCGAACGGGAAAACAAGGAGTGAACATGGACGAGGATAGCCAAGACGGGTTTGCAGCGAAGAGGAGGCAGCTTGTAGAGTACATATCAGGTTTTGCGCTCAAAAGCCCTGAAGTGAAAAATGCGTTCCTCGCGGTGCGGCGTGAAAGCTTCCTTCCAAAAGAATACAAAAACTATTCATACTTCGACGAGGCTATCCAGATAGGCTCCGGCCAGACAATTTCCCAACCAAGCACCATAGCGCATATGCTCGAGCTGCTCGGCGCGAAGGAAGGCATGAGGGTACTGGAAGTGGGCTCAGGCTCTGGGTATGTCATTGCGCTGCTTTCGAGGATTATCGGCAGCAAAGGAAAGGTTTTTGGGGTAGAGTGTCTGAAGGAGCTTGAGGAAAGGGCAGAGGAAAACCTGAAGAAGGAAGGCATTCAGAACTGCGAACTGAAGCAGGGGGACGGCGCTGATGGATGGATGGAAAAGGCACCATTTGACAGGATTCTCGTAAGCTGCGCGTGCCCTTTCATCCCGAAGCCCCTTCTCAGCCAGCTCGCGGAGAGGGGCAGGATAGTCGCGCCTGTGGGTGACGAGCGCACGCAGATGCTCGAAGTGATGGAAAAGGTAAAGGGAAAGCCGATTAATAGAACCTTTGAAGGTGGGCTATTCGTGTTCGTGCCCATGAAGGGAAAGCACGGGTTCAGGTGATGGCGAAGAATCTACTGCGGGTGCAAAAAACAAATTCATTTTTGCATGCCTGGCACGTCGTCGAACCTTATGTTGCTCTTTTTTACCCCCACAATGACCTTCCCAGGTTTGGCGGCCGGAGCCCTGAACTTTGCCTCGACAAAGCCTTTGCCGCCTTTACCCTCTGCGACCACGTAATCTGAAACAAATTCCTTCACGAACCTCGTGCAGGGCTTCAGGAAGATTTCGGCCGGGGCACCTTCCTGCTCTACCTCCCCGTTGTTGACCACGACCATCCTGTCCGCGAGGAAAAACGCGTCGTCGAGGTCGTGCGTCACGAGAACTATGGTGAGGCCTGTTTTTTCCTTGAGCTCGAGCACAAGGGATTTCATCTTTTCCTTCAGGTTCGCATCGAGGCCGGAAAAAGGTTCATCGAGCAGGAGAGCAGCGGGCTTGAAAGCGAGGGCGCGCGCAATCGCGACGCGCTTCTTTTCACCGCCGCTCAGCGAGTTGATGGAGCGGGTTTCAAAGCCGTTCAGGTGAACTAGGTCGAGGGCGCGCCTCGCCATCCTAGCATGGCCTATTTCTTTCTTCATCCTGGGGCCGAAAGAGACATTTGAGAGGACATCCATGTGCGTGAAGAGCGCGTCGTTCTGGAAAACAAGGCCTACGTTCCTTCGCTCTGGAGGAACACCTGTCACGTCCTGAGCGCCGAACAATATTCGCCCTGAAGATGGGGGCTCAAGACCGGCAATGATCCTCAGGATGGTTGTTTTGCCGGAGCCGCTCGGCCCCACGATTGCCGTGAGCGAACCATGCAGTAGTTCCAGGGAAAAATCACGGAGCGACCATGTGCCCTGCGAAAAATTCAGTTTTTTGAGAACGATTTTCATGTTAACACTACTTCCCTTTCCCTTTGTACAAGATAAAAGCACACTGAACTCATCACGACCAGAACAAGGCCCATCGCTGCTGCAGCGCGTACATCGAAAGTCGAGATGAGACGGTAAATGTATACCGGCATGGTAGCGTAGACGCCGTTGTAGAGCACCAGAACAACGCCAAGTTCGCCGAGGGAAACCGCAAAGGAAAAAGCTATGGAGGAAACGATAGAGCCCCTTATCCGCGGGATAATCACTTCGCCCAAAGCCCTCAGCTCTGATGCGCCCAAAGAGCGCGCAGCGTCAAGGCTTTCGGCATCGATTGAGGCGAGGGATGAGGAAATTATCCTGTAGCAGAACGGGAAAGCAATGACAGAGTGGGCAGCCGCTATTACAAGGAGATTCTCCGGGCCAAAGCCTAGGTAATAGCCGAAAGATAAGGTTATCACAGAGACCGCTATGGAAGAGCCCAGGAGAAACGAGACAGCGCCTATGCCGGTTTTTTTCAGTGAAGCGAGGAGCGCGAATATGGTGGAAAGCAAAGAGGCTATCGAGGCCAGCAAAAGGCTATAGAAAACCGAGAGCAAAGGAGTGGTGCCGACGAGGCTATTAGGATAATTGGCAATTTTTTCGAAGGCGCGCAATGAGAAAGCGCCGGAATCGAAGAAGGCGAAGTAAACTAGGGCGAGCAGCGGGATGAGTATGAAGGACAGGGTGGCAAGGGCAAACAAGTGCTGCACTATGCCGACCATGGAAAAGCCGATTTTCCGCCTCTCGTGCACAAAAAACTGCCTTTTCACAGCATTTTTTTTCATGAGGGCGAGGAAAGGGATTGAAAGCATGAGAAGGAAAGCGAACTGCACGAGCGCGAGCGCCGCGCTCGCAGGAAGGTCTGCGTTCCTTGAGACAAGCCTGAAAATCTCGGCCTCCATGTTGGAGTACATGATGCCGCCAAAAGAAAGCACGAGGGCGAAGCTGGTGAATGAGTAGATGAAGACAAGGAGAAGGGAAGAGACAAGCTGTGGGAGGACCTGCGGCATTGTTATGGCCAGGAAAATTTTCTGTTTACGCGCTCCAAGCGAGCGGGCAGCGTCATGCATGTGCCTGTCGAGGCTCTCAAGCGCGTTCGAGGTGAAGAGCATCACAATCGGGAAATTGTAGAAGGTGTGCGCGAAGGCAATACCGTAGAGGCTATAAAGGTGGTATAGTGGCTGGAAACCGAAGGCACGGAGCATGGAATTCAGCCATCCGTTGTTCCCGAACACGATGATGAATGAAAGCACTACGAGTATTGACGGGAAGACAAAAGGGACGAGGGCGACGTGCTTCAGGAAACGCCTCCCGAAAAACTCTTTTCTCGCAACGAGGTAGCCTGCGGGAAACCCTATCAAGAAGGCGCCTAGCGTTGAAAGGCATGCGATTAACATGGAATTCACGAAGAGACTGGAGTTCTGCAAAAATGCGTGAGCGATTCCGGTTGGGGTCTGGAGGGCGTTGATGAAGACCAGAGCAAGAGGGTACGCGAAGAACGCGAGGAAAAAAAGCAGAAGTGAGAGCCTGCCTGCAGGCCACAGCAAATCCGCGGTACTGGTCGCGGCGGGACGGGGCAAGATAATAGGCATAAAGGTAAGGGGGTTCAAAGGCATTTTAACCGGACCTTAACCTGACCTCATTATCCTTTCCCACTCAGAAATCCATTCTTCCTGCTTCTCTGCAACAAGGCTTGGGTCGAGCTCGAGTTGCCTCTCAGGCTTGAAGGCATAAGAAAAGGATTCCGGTAGGGCGACTGACTGGTTCACTGGGAACATGAATTGGTTCAGCGGGATTTCTGACTGGAACTCAGGGGTCAAAGAAAATTCTATGAACTCCTCCGCCAGCTTCCTGTTCTTCGCGCCCTTCACTACCGCCATGCCCTCGACCTGAGCGTAATGGCCCTCATTGAATTTCGCTGCGAGGTAATTGCCCTTGCCCTCGAACTGCACATAGTATGGCGGGGAAGTGGAATAGCTCAGGTAAACAGGCACCTCCCCGGCAGCGAAGAGGCCCGCGGACTCATCCCAGCCTGGTGTAACAGTGAGCACGCTATTCCTGAACTTCTCCCAGAAACCCTTGTAGCCCGGGTCGCCGAAGACCGCGATTGTCCAGAGCAATAGGCCGAGGCCAGGGGATGAAGTGCGCGGGTTCTGTATCGCTACTTTCTTTTCGAGGGAAGAATCGAGGAGGGAATCGAAAGAATCAAGGCTGGGCACCTTGTTGCTGTCATAAATGAACGCGAAGTAGCCGTAATCGAAGGGCGTGAAGTATCCCTGACTGTCGAAGCGCAGGCTTTCTGGAACAATGGAAATGTTTTCCGGCGAAAACTTCTCGACAACTCCTGAATCTATGGCGCGAGAAACTAGGCTGTTGTCAATCCCGATGACCAAATCAGCCTTTGGGTTGTTTTTTTCGAGGATGAGGGTGGAGAGCACCTGACCAGCGTCTCCCTTCGCCACCATTTTCACCATACAGTTGCATTTGGCCTCGAACTTGGGCACGACCTTCGGGCCGAGGCCGTACTCGGAAACCATGGAATCATAAGTGTAAATCGTGAGCGCCGACTTTTCCTGCCTAAGGCGCCCATCCTGTGGCTGGAGTGTGCAGCCCGCGAAGAGCAACACCGCTAAAACCAAGACGGCACAGGCGGGGCTTTGGAGGAGGACTTTGTTTTTGCGCATGAAGAAAGGTTTGGACTGCACAAATTAAAAATCAGAATGAGTTGCGGAAGTGCACGCACAGGAGAGTTCCGCTTTTGAACGAAATTTCCGCTTTTTTGCTTTTAAACTCGTTGCTGAGACCCCTGCCAATGCCAAAGCGAAGCTTGTGATTGACGAGGCTGTACTTGAGGCCGCGGAGCGTAAGGCCCTCCACGCCATCCTTGATTGGGAAAAGTGAAATCCTCTCGCCCGGGGTTCCGGCAATCGAAGATTTTTTTGCCGTGATGAGGAAAATCTCCTGGTTATTGTGGATGACCCTCACATTCACGCGTGCGGGCAGCTGCGTGAGCAGGAAAATGTTTGTCAGTGCCATGTCTGCCCTGCTCCCGATGGCGCCAAGAATGAGAAGTTCCCTGAATCCTCTCCCGACACAGTATTCTATGCCCAGCTCGAGGTCAAGCTTGTCCTTTTCCCGTGGGAACCTCACAAAATCGCATTTCCTGAATTTCCTGAGCGCTGCCTTATTGATGGAATCCATGTCCCCTATCACGGCGTCCGGCACTAGGGAAGTCTTGAGGAGCTTGTTCGCGCCGCCGTCGACCGCGACAATGAAATCATCCCTCGAAATGTTCGAGTAGAGCTGCTTTGTAGTGACGCTGCCGTTGCAGACCAGGACTGCGCGCTTCATATGTAGAAAAACTCTCCAAAAAGATTAAGTATGATGGCTGTGTGGTTATTTCATGACCTTGGAAGCTGGAATCCTCTTTGCATTCGCGGCGATGCTATGCTGGGGCGTCGGAGATTTCCTCATTCAGAGGAGCGTGTGGAAGGTAGGCTATGTCGAGGCGCGCGTTCATCGGCGTGATAGGCTCCATAGGCCTCCTTCCCTTCGCCGTCAGCGAACTCCACCTCATTTTCGTTGGCGGGAACCTGTTGCTATTGCTCTTCCTCGGAGCCCTGACGTTTGGCGTGGCCTGCTGGTCTTCGAGGCGCTTAAGAAAGGAAAGCTGTCGGTGATAGAAGTGGTGCTGGAACTGGAGCTCCCCGTGACAGCAGTGGTGGGCATTTATTTCCTCAGGGAAAGCCTTTCCCTTGCGCAGCTCGCGGCCATGGCAATGGTGTTCGTCGGCATAACACTGATTGCAGCCAGAACACTTTCATTGAAGTCCGGCCTGAAGGGGCTTGAGAAAGGCGTGATAATAGGGTTGCTCGGGGCAATCGGCATGGGTGCAGTGAACTTCCTCACGGGCCTCGGCTCGAAGGCAATTTCGCCGTTGCTCATCATTTGGGTCCCTTGGGTGGTTTTCACGGCACTCTGCCTCGGATATATACTTTACACCGGCACCGCGCAGAAGTTTGCGGAAAACTTCCGAAGGAACAGGAAGCCGCTAGTGCTCATTGGGGTGTTTGACACGCTGGCATGGTTCTCATACGCGTTCGCTGCACAGAACAACAGCATTGCAGTGACAACGGCAATCACCGAAAGCTACCCAGTGGTGGCAATTTCCCTCGGGCTCTAGCTTAACAAGGAAAAAATCCTCACCCACCAATACCTTGGCGTCGCGCTGGCCCTCGGGGCGAGCGTCTCACTGGCGCTCATTTAAATGGTAGAAGGGTTCTCGCAGCCAGCGCCTAAACTAGGAGATTTTTCTCGACAAAACAATTAATGTTAGTTTTGCCACATAGATTTGTTATGGATTATGAGGGTGCAAAGCAGTGGCTGCTCTCGCTCGGCCAGAATATGGAAGGGTATGACCTCGAAAACATCAGAAGGCTTGTTGAGGTCTCCCGCCTGCCGCTGGAGAGGCTGAAGTTTATCCACGTCGCTGGTAGCAACGGAAAGGGCAGCACTTGCGCATTCATCTCACAAATACTTCAGGAGGTCGGATACACTGTGGGAATGTACACCTCGCCGAACCTTGTTGAGCCAACAGAGAGGATAAGAGTCAATGGAAAAAACATCGCTGAAAAAAAATTCGCGGCACTCGCTGGACAGTACAAAAAACTTATTGGAAAAAAAGGCCTGGAGGCGAGCTATTTCGAAGTGAACACAGCAATGGCGTTCAGGCACTTTCTCGATGAGGAAGTGGACTTTGCGGTTGTAGAGGTCGGGATGGGAGGGAGGCTTGACGCGACCAATGTCATCAAGCCGCTTGTTTCTGCCATAACCTCGATTTCGCTCGAGCATACGCAGTACCTCGGGGACACGATAGGCAGAATCGCGGCGGAGAAGGCAGGCATAATAAAGGAAAGGGTCCCAGTGGTGGTGGCAGAGGGCAACAGGGGTTGGGAGGAGATTGTGAAGGCGGCAACGAAAAAAAATTCCAAGGTTGTTGCCGTGGGGTGGAGGGTGGCTGAAAGCAACTCCCGCGACCAAAAATTTGATTTGCTCGAGCCTGAAAAAATTCCTGGACTCAGGATAAGGATGCTCGGGCTTCACCAATGTGAGAACGCTGCGCTTGCCTGCAGTGCAGTGATAGCTCTCAGGAGGCAAGGATTTGCGGTTCCCGAAGCCGCAATCCGCAAAGGCCTCGAAAAGGCTTTCTGGCCTGGCAGGCTTGAGGCAGTCCGGAAAAAACCCGTTGTCCTGCTAGATGTTGCGCACAACCCAGATGGTTGGGAAAAGCTGCGCGAATCGCTCACACTTTTCAGGTACGAAAAGCTCATCGTGGTTTTTGGCGCGATGAGGGACAAAGACATCACGGGCGCGAAAAACCTCCTTTCCAAGGCTGGCATAGTTTTCCTCACAAAGCCACGGGTGGAGCGCGCCGAGGAACCTGAAAATATCCGGAAAATTGTCGGCATCGGAGAGACTGGGTGGGAGGTTCCGGAGGCAATAGAAAAGGCACTCAGCGTCGCGGGGAAAAAAGACCTGGTGTTGATTACCGGCTCGCTCTATGTTGTGGGCGAGGCTTGCAGGCACTTAGGGCTAAAGGTTTGAAGCCTAACAGCATCACCTAAACCTGACACTGCCATAAGGATAGACCGAATCCCTTTCCCTTGGGCGCATTTTTGATATTGATCGTGAAACCATTTGTCCAAAAAGTGCCCAGTCAATTGATTCATCTTTCCAGCACCTGACGAATATTGAAACTGCAGCCCCTTCGCCTACCAAGCTGGAGGCGCGGTTGAACTTTTCCAATTCATCGCCTTCAAGCATTGACCTGACATGTGCAACTGAAAACATCGGCAATTTTTTTCCTGTAAAGTAGTTGGTAGAAACATTTCTCTTTGTGGGGCCAGCTCTTTTCTTCAAGCAAAAACACCTCAGTAAATGTCGTCGAGCAGCTTTTCAAGATCCACACGCGAGTGCCTCCTCGGGTTCTGCGGTTTGTGGCTGAAGGACATCTCAATTATTTTCGGGAAGCCGCTGCGGGGGCAGCCGATGTCAAAGAGCCTCGTGGGGGCACCGATTGCCCTCATCAGGCCGAGGATTTTTTCCTTTCCGTCCGCAATCGTTTTCGCGCCGATGAACGAGCAAATATCGAGGCATTTCTTCTCCTCCTTTCCGGCATAAAATTCAAGGAACCATGGAAGCGTTATTGCCACGGAGAAGCCGTGAACTAGGCCATAGTAGCGGGTGAAGGCGTAGGAAAGCGTGTGGCATGCAGTAGTGCCGGTCTGGGAGAATGCCTGGCCAGCGAGGAGCGATGCGAGAGACATCTGCATGCGCACGTGCCTGTCGGGGTCCTTCACAGCCTTCACAAGCGAACCGTAAGCGAGGGGAATCGCTTCCGCGGCAAATTTGTCGGTTTCGGACGTGGAGTTGCGGGCCCAGTAAGCCTCGATTGCCTGGCAGAAAGCATCTATTCCAGAGGATGCGGTTGTTTCTGGCGGACAGGTATAGGTTAGCTCCGGATCCACAATGGCAGTTCTTGCGTAAAAATCCTTGCAGTGCAGGCTCTTCTTCACTCCTGATGGGAGCGTGAGGATGGAGAACATTGTCACCTCGCTCCCTGAACCTGCGGTGGTTGGAAGGGCGAAGAAAGGTACCCTGTTCTTCTCCGGGATTTTCATTTTATTTTTGCCGTAAAAAAACTCCACTTTTCCCTTCATTCC
Organism: archaeon; assembly: GCA_005239615.1. Taxonomy (GTDB): domain Archaea; phylum Iainarchaeota; class Iainarchaeia; order Iainarchaeales; family Iainarchaeaceae; genus CABMIU01. Next base: position 7,924 of record SBBR01000049.1, on the reverse strand, counting down.
CTTCATGCACGCAACTACCTTTGCCGTATCAAGCACGCTCCCCCCGCCTATGCCAATGACCGCGTCGCAACCCTTCTCGTTCATGAACCGCGCCGCTGCATCAACGCTGCCTGTGCCTGGGTTCGGCTCGACATCCGAAAAGACCTCGAAGTAGCCGAGGTTCTCCTCCACCCATCGGTACTTGCCAGAACCCAAAAAATGTTTTCCACATATGAGGAGCGGCTTCTTCACTTTCGCTTCCTGGAGCTCTGCAGGAAGGCGCTGCAGGGTTTTCTCGCCGAAAAATATTTTGGTCGGGAGGAAATACTTTTTCATGTCCAGTCACCGAGCCTCGATTGCTTGGATTTCTCGGAGAGCTTCTCACCGAGCCTCTTCACTGAACTCTCGACCCTTTCGGCGGAAAAGTCGTGCCTGTCGCATAGGAACTGGACGATTTTTTCCTTTTGCGGGTCGGAGAAGGAAATTTTGTAATCCGATGTCACGTTTGGCCTTAAAAAAACCTCCATGACCTCTTGCCAGTCGAAATCCGGGGAGTGGCCTGACACAGCGATTATTTTATCGAAGGAATTGTGCTCCTTCACGAGCTTCAGCGCGGTCTTCACCCCTATTTTCGGGAACTTCTCGTTGAAGTCCGTGCCAATCAGCAATCCAATCCAGATGAGCTTTTCATTTGTGATGCCGTTTTCCGAGAGCACCTTTTGCAGCAGGATTTTCTCCGGCGCCACATCTGCATAAATGTTTTTACCCGGCACTTTCCTTTTCCCGGTGACGCCGATGTTCCTGTAGAGAGTGCTGGCGCCGAAGAGCAGGGCGTCATAGTCCTGACTCACACAGCCCTCAACCTTGCCTTCCTTCATCATTTGCACGGCCTGGGCCTCCCCTTCGCCGGGAGCCTGCACAACGGGAAGCCCCATCAGCGAAACGAGCTCCTTTGCGTCCGCGACCATTTTTTCGTCGAGCTTCAGCGCGCGAGATCCCCACTTCTTCGCCTCGCCCAAATCGCCTTCCTTGAGAGCCTCCTCGTGCTTCTGGATGGCTTCGGTGCGGATTTCATGCCGCTTCTTCAGCGTTGCGCCCTTGAGCTCTGAGGGCTTCCCATCAAAAACAAAGACGGGCCTTATGCCTTTCTCCACAAGGTTTATGGTGCGGTAAAAAAGCCCAGTGAGGTGCGAGGTTACGTTCCCGTGGGAGTCCATGAGGGGAATTCCGTCAGGCCCCCTGATGCTCGAAAGGAACTGGTAAATGATGTTGAATGAGTCGAAGCCCAGAGTCCTGCCGTCGAGCAGCTCCAGAGAAATTTCCTCGCGCGGCACAATCTCGCCTATCGCAGTGCCCACTTTAACCCCGCAAGGAATAGGGGAAAACCATTTTTAAAAGCCTGATACCTATAAAATTGACAAAGAGCATCATGCCAGAGTTGCTAAGAAAAGCCCGCGAATTGACGGATTTTTAACCCATTCCCACAAGCACATTATTGGTAACAATGGCACAGGTCGCGAAAAGAGGCACGGCATTCATGCTGTCATTCAGCGCTGCCGAGGCGAAGGAGCTCGGCACGAAGCCAGACGCGTTCTACGAGCTTTCAAAGGCGCGCGATGGCATCTGGGTGCTTGTTGAGGGTGCCGGAGTCGGGGCTGGAAAAGGGGCGGCTGAAAAAAATGTGGGGCGAGAAACAGCGCCTGGTGAGGGAAAAGCCGCGGAGGAAAAAAATTTATGGCAGTCGGATGGGCATATGCGGGCAGAGCAGACCGACGATGTCAAGCAGAAGATAATCGGCCTCCTGAGGAAAGCCCCCCCACGAGACAGGATGGAAGGCTGGTTCGAGAAAAAGCTCTCGCCTGAGGAACGCAAAAAGTTCGCGGAGATGCTTGCACGCGGGGAAGTGGTTAGGTTCAAGTCGAGCGAGGTATTCAGGAAGGCACTTTACACGCTCCCTAAAAAAATCGTGAAGCCGACTCAAACTCCAAGGAAGTTCGAGAACACAGAAAAGCCCTTCCAGGACTTCACCCTCGAGAAGGACGGTTTCCTGGTGGTGAAGAACGAGGAGCGAGCAAAGGCGCTGAGCGAGGAGCTTATGGACAGCATAAAGGCGGGCGAGATAAAGGGCACGCGCGCTTTTACGGGAGAATTCTTCATCATTTACACGGATTTGCTCGAAGGCACTGAAGCGAAAGTGCTGGATGAAATAAAGAAGTCGAAATCCGCCAGGCTTTCTGAGCTTGTGGAGAAGCTCGTTCTCACACCAACCCTTGCAAGGATTGCCCTCGAGTTCCTCAAAGAGGAGGGGCAGGTAATAGAAAAGAGAAAGGACTTCTACCAGTACATCGAGTGACTACAATGAAAATCCTCATACCAGTCCTCTCGGAAAAGGAAGACGACCCGGAGTTCCTTGAGAAGGCTTCCAAGGGCGCCACCGACGTCATACTGCTTGTGGTCGTGGACCCGAGCCCTAAGGAAAGGTTCGGGTTCGCGGCCGGCTTCCTGCAGAAGGCGCGCGGCATAATGGACAACGCGAAAAAGCTGCTCGGCCAGAAGAGGAAAAGCGTTGAGGACATAGTGGAATGGGGGGACACGCAGAGCAAGATAATAAACATCGCGCTTCTGCGCAAGGTCGACAAGATTGTGTTCTACAAGCAGCACAACCAGTATTTCAACGAGCTCGTGAACAGGCTTATAAAGGAGAAAATCGAGACGGAAGTGATTTGAAATGCAAAGCCAACCGAAACGGCTCAGCCTTTGACTGCTAACCTTATTATCTCGAGGCTGCACGCATTGTGTTCCGTGCAGAACGCCTCGCACTTCTCCGCAATCTTTTCATCAGCGTACCTCAGCCCGCAGGCCCCGCATTCGAAATTGCCGCTGGCGCTCTTTACCATTTTGCTCACCCGTAAACAATCTTCTCCGCCGACTTCATGTTTTCCTTCACGCGCGTCTGGTGCTCCTTTAGCATCGGCACGAAGAAATCTATTGCAAACTGCTTTAGCTCGGATGCGAGCATCTTCCCGCTTGCGAACTCCTCGCCGATTTTCTCAAGCTTTCGTGTGTTAGGGTAGTGGAACCTGAGCATTTCGAAGACCAAATCGATTTCGAGGTTCCCGCCCTTTGCCCTGTGCTCCTCAATCGTTGGCTGCCCACCTGAGAAGGCGCGCCTGATTTTCTTTTCAACAAGCTTTAGGTCATCGCTTAGGAAAATCGCGCTATCGGGAACCGATGCCGACATTTTCTGGCCGGGCTGCAGGCCAGACTGGTGCCTGAAGTAAATGAAGGAAGGCACTTCCAGTTTGTACGGCAGACGCTTAGCTATGTCGCGGGTCAGGCGCGCGTGCGGGTCTTGGTCAATGCCTATTCCGGTTATAGATGGCATCGGCCCCTCGAACTCTTGCAGCTGCGGGTGCAGGATATCCGCGTACTGCAGGAAATTCGCTGCGACCTTTCCCAAATCGACGTGGCCATAAACGGCCTCGAACGTGTTCTTCGTGATTTTCTTGCTGAGCTCGAAGGCAAACTCATAATACCTATTCTCTTTGCGTGACTGTACGTAAATGTCTTCTTCCTCCAAGCCGAGGCTGAGTGCATCCGCGACGTTCTGGACGGCCCACTTTTTAGCGGTTTTAAGGTCTGGAATCTTCTCATCAGGCCTGCTCAGGAATGCATCAAGGTCGCATACAGCAAAGTAGTTGCGCGCACCCTTCGCCTTGAAGAATTTAAATAGGTCGATGTCCACCTTGTGGCCGAGGTGGAAAGGGCCGGATGATGCAATGCCGGTGATGTTCACGAAAGGCTTCTTCGGGGCAATGCGGGAAAGCACACTGTTAAAGTCGCGGTGCGCCACCACAATGCCGCGCCCGAACAGGTAATGGCCAAGCGTTTCGGAATACTTCTTCGGGAAAGGCTGGAGGCCGAACTCGCTGAACACGTGCCCGTAGTCCCTGACTGCAAACGAGCCCCAAGGGTCGATTTTATCCAAGCAAATGCACCTTTTAAATAACCGTTTCAAAGTATTTAATAATAAACAGTGAGGAGATGGCCCTTCTAATCGACAACAAAGTCCTTTGCAGGGACAAGAGGCTCGCTGACACCTTGCGGCAGAGAGGTTTCGGCGAGCAGAAGGAGCGCGAATTGGTGTTCGACCTCTTCGAGGGCCTCTTCCTGATGGAGAAGGAAAAATTCAAAATCGACGACTCGAGGACAGGGGGGCAAGTTTCTGAAGAGGAAATGGCCAAGTACGCCGGGAAAAAAATCAAGAACTTTTACCTCAAGCACCAGGTATTCCGCGACCTGCGCGAGCGCGGATTTGTCGTGAAAACCGGCTTCAAGTTTGGGTTTGATTTCCGTGTTTACCCGCGCGGCAAGAAGCCGGGCGAGGCGCACTCACAGTGGTGCATCAACGTCACGGCACAGGACGACAAGTACAATTTCATCGAGCTTTCGCGCATGGTCAGGCTCGCCGGGAACCTCAAGACGAAGCTCCTCAACGCAGTGGTTGATTCGGAGAACGAAATCAACTATTATGAAGTGACGCGCATCACGCCCTGACGGCAAAAAAACAAAACCTGCGCCCATACGGTTTTAGGGTGAGGCACCTTGGACAAGAAACTCAAAAACATCACCAGGGGCTGCCGCCTCAACGACAGGGTTTTCTCCAAAATCGTCGCGAGGGCGCGCGCCGGGGAATTTTCAAAGGAGCTTGATGTTGCGCGCTTCATAAAATATGAGATGCGGAAGGCCGGGGCAGGGCTCGCATTCTCGCCGATTGTGGCTATAGGCAAAAATGCTGTTGACTGGCACCATCGGCCCACAAATTCAAGGCTTGCAGGCGGCGGCTTTTGCGTGATAGATTTCGGCGCGCGGTTCAACCGCTACTGCTCCGACATGACGCGCACAATATATTTCGGAAAGGCATCAAAAAAAGAGAAGGCAATATATGGCAAGGTCCTGCGGGTAAATGTGCTGTGCACGAAAAAAATAAGGGAAGGCGCCGACGGCCACCGGATTTATTTGTACGCGAAAAAACTGCTAGGGGGGCACGCGAAATATTTCGGCCACGGCCTAGGGCACGGCCTCAAGAAAATCATCCACGCCAAGCCGCGCCTCTCGAAAAAGGAGGGCCAGTTCCTCTCCGCCGGGGACATTGTCACAATAGAGCCTGGCGTATATGTGCCAAAAAATTTCGGCATAAGGGTCGAGGATGATATTTTGGTCACGAAAAAAGGCTATAGGGGGCTGTCACACGCCACGAAAAAGCTCATTGAAATAGGATGATGAAAAAAACGCAGGGAAAAATAGCGGTTGGGGAAGAGGCCTCCCCAAAGAAAATAAAAATTAAAAGTCGACTGCCCTGACGGTCTTCCTGCCATTCGCCTTTGCGCGTTCGCACGCTTTCTTTATGTGCCACGCCACTACTTCGCTGAGCGCCTCGACAGCATCCCCGGCGGTGTTGCAGCCGCCCTTCTTTATCGCTTCCTTGACCTTCGAACCGACTACAAGAACCTCTGCCATATAGGTAACCTCCTTTTCCCCCAATCGGAAGAACTGATAGAACCGGCAAAAAAAGATTTATAAACCAATAAGCGTTAATCGGCGATTTGGGGGCATTTAAGGCATTTATATTCGCGGCCGCAGAAACATCTCACCCGAACTGGGACCTGCCTGGCGAATCCGGCCACAGCAAATGTTTAATTGTTAACTGCCCAATAAATCTGGCATAAGAGGTGTTTCTATGGTTGGCACAGGACCGCTTGTCGGGATAATAATGGGGAGCAAGAGCGACTTTGAAGTTATGAAGGAGGCTCAGGCAGCCTTGGACGAATTTGGCATTGCTAATGAAATGAGGGTGGTTTCAGCACACAGGACCCCTGGCATGGCATTCGAGTACGCGAAAGGCGCGAGGAAGCGCGGCATCGAGGTCATCATTGCAGGCGCTGGTGGCGCGGCGCACCTTGCGGGAGTCACCGCAGCCCTGACAACCCTGCCAGTAATAGGTGTTCCATTGGAATCGAAGGCGCTCAAGGGCCTCGACTCGCTGCTCTCAACCGTGCAAATGCCCGGTGGCGTGCCTGTTGCCACTGTTGGAATAGGCAACGCGAAGAACGCTGGGCTGCTCGCGGCGCGCATCCTCTCCATAAAGCGCCCGGAGCTTGCCCAAAAGCTTGAGAAGTATGCACAGAAAACGGCAGTGGAAGTTGGCAAGATAAAGCTATGAGACGCGGCAAGGTCGGAAACCGGATTAAAAATCCTCTTCACCAAGACTCATCTTGGCCTATGATGACCTGACGATGCCGATTCCTATTCGGGAAGATGACGATAGATGGGCGGACTGAATCCAGGGTTATTTGGCCTCAACCCAAAAAGGAGCGATGACACACAGAGAGTATAGGTCATCACCTGACTAAGAGATATAAAATGTCTGTGGTTTCAAACCACAAGCTTTTTAATAATGCATGTGATTAATATTCACATGGAAACAGAAGTTTTGAAGCGTATTATAGAAAGCCAACGTAAGGAAATAGGACACAAATTCACAAAAGAAAAGATAGTTGCCAGGGAAGGGCTGGGCCTTGCAAAAAAATACCTTTCCGCCCCTAATGTCCTTGTAATACTAGGAGTCCGAAGAAGCGGGAAGTCAATTTTTTCGCTTTTGCTTGCACAAAGCCTGCAAGAAAAAGTTGCCTACATTAATTTTGTTGATGAACGACTAATCAGTCTGAAAACCGATGACCTTGACAGGGTCTTGCAGGCGTTTTATGAGTTGTATGGTGAAGTTGATTTTGTCATTCTTGATGAGATACAACAAGTCCACGGCTGGGAGCTTTTTGCCAACAGGCTCCGCAGGACAAAAAAGGTCATTGTTACGGGGAGCGATTCAACGCTCTTAAGTGGCGAATTGGCAACACATCTGACAGGAAGGCACCTTGATTTTACATTGTTCCCGTTTTCCTTTAGGGAAATGTCAGGCCTGAAACAAAGTGTTTATTCTACAGAGGAAATTGCATTGGCAAGGCATGAACTGGAAAAATATCTTGAAGGTAGCGGATTTCCAGAATTCGGGCTGTTTGGCGCAGAAATAGTAAGGGAAATTTATGGCGACATTGTCACAAAGGATTGTATACAACGGCACGGTATAAAAGAGGAGAAAAGTTTCCGGGAGCTTGCAGGGTATGTTGTTTCAAATTTTTCCAATGAATTCTCATATTCCAAACTCACAAAAATAGCAGGGCTCAAGGACCAGCATACGACAAAAAATTACGTGAATTATTTGCAGGAAGCTTATTTGCTTGCCGTCATTGAAAGGTATTCCCACAAGCTCAAGCAGCATATAATAGCCCCAAAAAAAGCGTATTGTATAGATCATGGTTTTTGCAATTTCGTAAGCTTCAGTATTTCAAAAAATCATGGAAGGGTTTATGAAAATGCGGTTTGCGTCGAGCTTTTGAGAAAAAAATCGTTGGACCACCGCTTGGAAGTTTACTATTGGAAAGACCATCAGCATAACGAAGTTGACTTTGTGGTAAAGAAAGGCAGCAAAGTAGAACAGCTCATACAAGTATGTTATAACCCGCTTGACGAATCGACAAAGGAGCGAGAAACAAAACCTCTGGTAAGGGCTGCGATTGAACTCAGATGCAAAAATTTGCTGGTGATAACTTCAGACTACGAGAAAACCGAGAAGAAAGGAAAATACAAAATACAATACACGCCTCTGTGGAAGTGGCTCTTGAAAAACTGATTTGCTGCCTTATTGAAAATTAACGCCAAGTAAGTATAATATTTAGTTGGCGTTAAAACAATTTAATGGCGCCTTATGTTTTGCTATAAAACGTTCATTGGGCAAATAAAGCCTCATGAAAGCCTATAAAAAATAACCAACAAGCATAATTTATCGGCCCCGGACGTGTTGACCTGACGATGATGCCGATTCCTATTC
>SBBR01000109.1 GCA_005239615.1 archaeon | reverse complement strand
CACCCTAGAGAACGTAACCTTCATTTCCTCAAAAAAGCCTTCTTAAAAATCAGCAGAAACTGGCGAAGTCAGGTTTGAGGATTTTCATGAGGCCATAGTGCGAGCTGCTTCCGAAAGGAACTGCAATTTTTTTGCCCTTAAAATCTTGGATGGAGTTTATGCCGCTGTCGCGGCGGACAAGGATTTCCTGGGTGAGGGTCACACCCAAGCCTCTGATTTTCGTGTCCATTCCTGCCGCCTTTCCCACTATCGCCGGCGGGCCTGCCTCGAAAACAATGTCGACCTTTCCCGAGCCGAAAGCCTCGTTGATGGACGCGATTGACTGGAACTCCGCATAGGTGACTGTTGCACCGTATTTCGAGGCTGCTTGCTCGAACCAGCCGTTGTGCCTTGCAACGTAGTAAGGGGCGTAATCAATCGCCCTCGAGGACGTTCCTATCTGCACAACCTTTTCTTTTTCAGCCCCCTGCATAGCGCAGCCTGAAATGAAAAACAGCAAAACTATAAAGCATATGAGCCACTTGGTCATGCAAACCCTCCTTTCGGGTAATCAAGCCTCTTTTTGCACCTTGGGCATTCTTTCGGCTTCTCGACGCGCGCGTTCCACTCATAGCGGCACAGGCCGCAGGCTTTGACCCCCATAGTAATCATAGTAATGCCACTACGTATAAATGTTCGTGGTATCGTACAACACCATAATTTTAATTCGTATTGCACTCCTATTAAATCATGGAATTGGAAGAGCTAAAGGAGCTTGGATTTAGTGACGGCGAGGTGAAGGTGTACAGGGCCGTGCTGGATTCAGGAATCAGCTCGCTAAACAAGATTCATGAAAAGACAGGCATCGAGAGAAGGAACATCTATGACATACTGAACAAGCTCATAGACAAGGGGCTTGTGAGCTATATTATCGAGAGGGGCAGGAGGACTTATCAGTGCACGCACCCGAGCAAAATCCTCGATGAAATAAGGCGCAGGGAAAAATTCCTGGAAGGGCTTGAGAGGAAACTCCCTGAAATAATGGCCATTTTCAGGCAATCGAGGCCCCCAATCAGGGCCGAGGTATACAGGGGCAACGAGGCAATGAAATCGCTGCTGAACGAGCTGCTCGAACACAGGGAATCGTACTGGATAGGTGGGAACAGCACCCTTGGCGGGAAAAACTTCCCGCAGTCAAAGGCCGTCCCGCAGAGCATGCACACATGGTTCTGGCACTGGATGGACAGGCGCGCGCAGCAAAAGCACATGATGTACGACCTTGTTGACCACGGCACATACCTCAAGGGCTACGAACCCGGCAAGACCGCAAAGCACGAAAAGATGTCCTATAAGTACTGCGAGCTGCCAAAAGACCTCAGCTCGCCAATGGTCATCATCATATTCGGGACCAAGGTGGCACAGGTTCTGTGGGGCGACGCATTTGCATTCATAATCGACTCAAAGGGAATCAGGGACAGTTACATGAAATACTTCAACCACTTCTGGAAAGGGCCAAAACTGACAAAAAGATAAACATCCGCCAAAACCCGAAAAAGTCACTTCCTGTAAATGCCCTCCAGCCACCACTTCTTCGCGAAAGGCAGGGCGGACATGGAAACCACGAATGCGAAGGTCGGCACGAGCGCGTTGAGGAAGGGGTTCGGGTCGCGGATGTTAAACATTAGCACGACAATTACCGCATAAGTCAGGATTGCGACGATTGCCCGGCGCGTCAGGCTGGTTTCCCAAGCCTTGTCGGCCTCGACGCGGGCGTTGCGCTCAAGGATGGAGTTGATTTTCTGTTCCAAGGCAGATGGCATTGTTAACCACCTATTTTCCCTTTTTCCTCATCTTGCCAAAAATTCGGTTCCAGTCACTTTGTCTTATGCCATGGAACCCGACGTACGTGCCCGCTGGCGAAACCGATGCTGTAGCCTCCAAATTTTTGAAGTGCGGGGCCAATAAGCCCATAACCCTATCACCTCCTGACCCTAGTTCCTAAATTTTGTCTTTCGGGCCGGAAATGTGTGAGACAATCTTGCGCCCTCCACCCTTGTGCTTAACGCTCAGGACCCATTTGTGTGTATTTTTTTAGTTTTGGCGGCATGAAAAATGAAACCCCTTTGCCTTAAAAAAAACTCCCACCTGATTAACCCCAAACAGTATTCGGGGCAGATTCGGTAACCACCCTATTTAACCGCTTCGAGGGCGTTTTTCAGCGAATCACCCAGGTCAGCAACGGAGAGAGCCTGGCGTATTCCCCTCCTGGCTGCTTCCTCCATGAACTCCCCTATGGCAAGGCCTGCTATGGAAGCCGCTTCGCTTGTGGAAATCCTTTCCGTGGCAAACAGCTCAAGCGCGGTTTCCAACTTTACCCCAGCCATGCCCTTTTCAAAGGCTTTCCGCAGGACAATGGACTTGTCAGTCTTGCCAAGCCTCGATATTCTCTCAGCCTCCTTCAGGAAGGCGTCATCCATCCTTATCGAAACGTTCTTCATCATCGAATCATCTCCTTTCGCGTTTTAATAAGTTCCTTGGAATACCAGCCGAAATCCTCAAGGGAGTTTATGCAACCCATGGCTTTTTTGCTGTTCATCACCTTGTTTTTCCACATGGCAACGACTGCGTCCAGCGAATTCATGAAAGGCAGACCAAGGGCCTTGGCGGCGTTAATGCATTTCTTGTCATCGCTTAGCACTACAAAACCATCCTTGTATGCCAGGGCCACGGTATCAAGTTCCCCTTTCTTCAGGTTCAGCAGCCCCTCTATGTAAGTCCTCGTTGATCTGTGAACCGGCATTATTTTCAGCCTCTTGTCCTGAACGAGCTTCTCGGCCTGCATGGCATCGAGCCTTCCTTTTTCCTTCCCCTTTATAACTTCAAGGTAAACAGAGTTCGGAATCACTACCCTATTATGGCCGGCGAACAATTCCAAAATCCCTGCTTTTGACAGTAAAATGATAGCCGTGGCATCGGAGACTATTGTCATGCAATAATCATATTCGTAATACAAGTAGTTAAACCTTGCGGTGTGCAGAGCGGACGATATTCCACTAGCCCCGATAGGATTCAGAACCAACAGTTTCGGCTGTTGGCAGCGACGGTCGCCCCATTTTCAATGGGGCAAGTCAGACCAAACCAAAAACCAAATAGCCCCGACCGGATTCGAACCGATGTATTCAGGTCCAAAGCCTGATGTCCTTGGCCACTAGACGACGGGGCTACCATCATAGACCCGTCGTCTTGGTTTTGCTCAAGCTTTTCTCAAAAGCTTGCTAGACGACGGGGCTGGCGACCGGATAAATTCGTGCGAAGCAAGGTTTTTAACGGAATTTAGGGGCTGCAGTTTCATTCAGGCCTGTTGCGGACGTGGCATTGAGGAATTTGATGTGGTCGACTTGGGGCAGTTGGGCGGACTGGAGTGTTGGCCAAGGGCTTGTTGCGGCCGAATGAATTTAAAACAAGTTCAATTGTTAGTATTCAATCATGCCGAATGAACAGGACGCAGGGGGAAAGGCGCCGGAAAGGAAGGGCGGGTGGCGCGAGCTCATACTCAAGGACCTTTTCAACGAGGAGAAGCAGGAACTCCTGCACCTCTCTGAGATTAGCCTCATCCTGAACGAGTACAGCGACATATTCTCGGATTTCGACCCACGCCCCTATTCGCAGCGCTCTCTCTCCGATGATTTTCTCTCGGAGGCGAAGAAGGCGAGCAGGGTCAAGACGACCGGCGAGGTCACCCTTACATTCCTCGTGCCGGAGAACGCGAGGAAAGCCGTTCATGAAACAGTCATCAGGAAACGGCTCCACGAATACTTCAAGAAGCACCACGAGCTAATGAAGCTGGAAATAAGCGAAACCCGGCTCAAGGGGCTGAAGCTCCTGCTCCTCGGCTCCGGCCTCCTTATTGTAGCCACTTTTATACAGCTCGAGGAACTGAGGCACCCGTTCAACATAACTAGCCTGCAGGTGTTCCTTGTGACGCTGCTCGAGCCCGCGGGCTGGTTCACGTCCTGGACTGGCTTGGAGCAGATTTTCCTGAGGCCGCGCGAGAGGAAGGAGGACTTTGAGTTCTACGAGAAGATGAGCCGCGCGAAAATCAACTTCATTTCATACTGAGGCCTGCTGCATAAATTTCTCCATGATTATTGATTACCGGTGAAAATACATGAAAAAAGGATACTGCGAGAACTGCGACGACTTCATGGAGCTGCCCGACGACCACTACTGTAATGAATGCATCGAAGCCATGAAAAGGGGCGGAATAGCGAGCGATTAGAAAGGCATTAAAGTCCCCCTTGCCAGTCTTTAAAAGGCTTTGTGGGGAAAAATCGGTTCCTAGGGGCCCGTGGCTCAGCGGTTAGAGCACCCGACTGATAATTTTTTGGAAAGCAGCCATCGGGGGGTGGCAAGTTCGACTCTTGCCGGGCCCATTTTAAAAATTTGTACCAATAAAGTCAGACAATAATTTAATTAGGGGGAACCGCCTCTATTTCCACGTTGCTGATGGCTAGGAAAAAAGACAACGAAAACACAGCGCCAAGACCTTTCCCATTGGCTACGGCTTTCCTTTGCCTTTCCCTCGCCCTTTCATTCCTCGCCTTTTCCTCCGGTGGAATTTTCGCGTCTGAGGACAACATATCGAAATACCAGCTATCGGTCGACTCATCGCACAACATCATTTTCTACGTTTTCCAGCACACTGGTTACTCCCACCTCATCGGCAACGTAGCGGTCATACTTGCCGCGGGGGCCATTGTAGAGCGGAGAATAGGAAAAAGGGATGCCCTCGGGGTTTTCTTCGGTGCCTCGGTTTTTGCCGGCGCGATTTTCGCGCTCATCAATACGGATTATTCAATAGTCGGGGCGAGTGCGGGAGGCATCGCCCTTCTCACAGCTGCGATCACGCTGGACCCGAGGAAAACCATAGTTTGGTTTGCGCTTGCAATAGCTGTCGGTTATGCCATGATTTTTGGCATGAATTATTATGTCGAGGCGCAGAAGCAGCAGCTAACCGCTGAGGCAAAGGCACTGGGGGAAGTGAAGGAGAAAGCATTGGAGAGTAAGGATGCAGCGCTTGTGGAGGAGACTGAGAGGAAAATAAGCGAAAGGCACGAGGCTCTCGGGCAAATCAGCGAAGGCGAGAGGCTGAGAGAAACCCAACCGAGCTTCGAGATACACTTTTTCGCCGCGCTCTTCTCATTCGCCTACCTAATAGCTTTCAGGAGGAAAGAAGTTATGGAAAGCCTGGCCACGCACTGGGCGCCGCTGTTCAGGCTACTCAGGATAGACTAGAAAACTGCCCTCAATGCGTTTCCGCACAACACTTTTCTTTTCCGCCAGCGTTTCTGACAGAACCTTTCGGTTCTGCTAGGCCTTCTAAAGCTCATTGGTTTTGGGAAGGTTCTTTTCGAGTCAACGAAAGAAAAGGGCTGTTGGGCAATTGCCCAATAAACCTTATAAACACTGCACAATACTCACCTTTTTATGGAAGTTTCTGCGCTTGACTTGCGGATTCTGCGCTACCTCCTCGAGTACGGCATGTTGGAGTCCGAGAGGGGCATTGCAAGGTCTCTCAGGGTTTCTCCGTCCACGCTTTCCTTTAAGCTCAGGAAGTTCGAGGACATGAACATAATAACCGCGTACAGGTACAGGGTAGACTTCCGCAGGCTTGGCTTCAACCACATGGCGTGGATAAGGCTAAGGCCGAAGTACGGAAGGAGGACAATGGACGAGTATATGGCTGCCCTTCTTGAGCACCCCGAGGTGCACGTCTGCGTGTTCACGAGCGGCTCCAAGAATTTCGCAATTAAGTCCTACGGAAGGAGCAGGAAGGAACTTACAGCATTGGTGCGTAGGGTGTCTTCTTCGCTCGGCATAAGCCGGAACAATATCGAGGTGTTTCATGTGCAGAGACAGCTCAAGGCCCACAACAAAATTATGGCTGACCATGAGGCCAAATGGGCGCCTGACAAGACGGATTTCGCCATTATAGCCAAGAAGATGCAAGAGCCGAAGGAAAGCCTCGTATGGATAGCCAAAAAGCTCGGCCTGCACAGGAACACAGTGAACGCGAGGTGGAAAGGCCTGCTTGCGGGAGGCGTGATAATAAAGAAGACGCCGATAATAAACACGGAGCTCTACAGGCAGATTGGCATACACTGCATGGCGATGCACATTTTCAGGCCGAAGAGGGGCTGCAGGGAGAGGCTCTGCAGGCACCTCATAGGAATGCCGGAGGTGCACGAGCTGAACGTGACGGATAAGGGCGAGGTTCTCGCGATAATCCGCACCAAGGACCTCGATTCTTACTTCTCCCTCACTTCCAAGTTCCTAACGGAGAAGGGCGTCGCGGGCAACATAGAGAAGTCGCTGTTCAATATCATAATCGCCAGCGACTCTAGGAGGCACACCTACCTGAAGGACCTCGGGATAAACAAAATGACAGCCTAGCTGACGATTTCACACGGGTAAAGCCTATCCATTATCCTCAGCGCTGTCTTTGTCGTTGCAAGCCCGCCTTTCGAAGTCTCGCGCAACTCTGCCGGCAGCCTCTTTCCAATCCTGTACATAGCATCCACGACCTCGCCGAAAGGGATTGAACTCTCCACCCCCGCAAGTGCCATATCAGCCGCGGCAAAGGCGTTCGCAACGCCGATAGCGTTCCTCTTTATGCACGGCACCTCCACAAGCCCCGCTACAGGGTCGCAGACGAGGCCGAGATAACTTTTGAGTGAAATTGCACTTGCGTTTACCGCCTGCTCCGCGCTCCCTCCGTTGAACTCCACTATCGAGGCGGAAGCCATTGCAGCGCTCGCCCCAATTTCCGCGGCACATCCAGCCACGGCAGCGGCAAAGGTGGCTTTCTCCGCAATGAAGAGCCCTACCCCTGAAGCCGTGAAAAAGGCACGCACAAGCTTTTCCTGCGAACCATCAATCTCCTCGTTGAGCGTGAGCAGCGCTCCGGGAAGGATTCCGCAACTCCCTGCAGTAGGGGCAGCAACAACCAACCCCATGGAAGCGTTCACTTCCGAGACCGCTAGGGCGTATGAAATCGCCTTTCCGACGAGCCTTCCCGACAAAGGAGTTTTTTCGCTGACGAAATCGTGGAACCTCTTGGCGTTGCCGCACACCATGCTGCTCCTTGTCCTCATCTCTTCTGTTATTCCGCGCCTTGCAGCTTCGCGCATCACCACAATCCTTCTCTGCATCTCGGATATTATTTCGGCTTCGCTTTTGCCCGAGACCTCACACTCATGCCCTAGCGCCTCCTTCCAAATTGGCGTTCCGTCGCGGATTGCCGACTCAACCACGCCCAACACGAACCACCTCAAATGGCATTTCCTTGAAACTGACCAAGCCGCCGCCGAGGGATTCCCCGAAGCCGCAGAAAAGGCCTTCGCTGGTCTCGACTGCAATGAATGCAGAATTAGGGTGCCTCGCAAGGTCGTGCGCGGTTTCGAAAGCTACCTTGATGCCTGACGCAGAGCACACCTCCAAGGACCTCTTCAGCCCTGGGTCATCGATGCCTTTTCCGAGTATTCCTCCTATGATTGCGGTCTTCGTGCCGTGGCCCTCCCCTGTGTCCCCGAAGGAATTGTAGAGAACCACGCTTATTTTCTTAATCCTGCCTCTGAGGCGCCTGTACAGCTCAAGCCCTATTTTTGCGGCGCCCGCGGTGTGCGAGGAGCTTGGGCCTACCATGACAGGGCCGATGATGTCGAAAACGCTGAGTGGCTCCATTCAAAATAGTTGCCTGTGCGCGAGGATATATTGTTTGCTGGTCGGAGGCACAGTTGATGTCCCAGCGATAAAATCAATGCTTTCAACAAGCGGCGTTTTGATGTGGTATGTCCAAGATGTTGAAATCACTTTGCCGGGCCACCGAAAAAAGTAGCAGAGCAACGAACGCCAATAGAAGGACAAATATTACCAGAGCCAAAATAGCCATGGCCGCCCAAAAGTTTTGCGATTATCGAGACAAAGGTTCGCTAAAAATTTGGCGGTTATATTTCTTCCCAGACCTCGACGAAGTTGTCCACCATCTCGTCGAGGAAGCTTTTCTGGTAGCCCACCAAAAGGTTGGCGATTCTGTCCTTGTCGATGACGCTGTAGTAGGTTTTCCTGCCTCGCTTCTTCTTCTCAAGGACACTGGCCTCGGCGAGCTTCTCGATATGCCATGAAGTGGTGGAGGGGCTCAGGCCCACAGCCTGTGAAATTGTGAGGTTGTTGGCAAAGCGTCGCTGCATCAGGAAAACTATTATCTTCCTCATACTGTCCTGTCTAAGGAGGTTCATGAGAGCGGTTTCCGTGAACTCCTCGCGGATAAGGTAGTAGCGCAGGAACTTGGCGTCCTTCTCGGCCCTGATGAGGTGCTTCTTCATGAGGTAATCTAAGTGATATTGAAGTGCGCCGGTCGCTATTCCCACACGCCTCTGAATTTCCCTGAAGTGCAGGCCGGGGCTTTCCTGCAGGGTGCTGTAAATCTTTTTCCTCACTTCAAGCCTGAGGGCTTCCTCAAGGTTGTCCATGCGTGACCACTATTTGCCCGCATCTCTGTCGAAAAATTTGGTGCCTTTCCTCTTGTAGAAAATCGCGACAAAGATTGAGAGCATTATCAGGAAGTCAGCGGCGTCTGTTGCCGCTGCCGAGAAGAAATGGCCCGGGGAAAAGTAAATGTCGACTACCTTGAAGAACGCCTTGAGGGCAAAGAGGAAAAAGGCGAATGAGATTATAAGGACCCTTTTTGATTTTGATTTGAAGTGCCCCAGCAGAGAAATCCCCAAGATGCCGAGGGCCAGCAGGAAGACGAACCACTTTATGGGCGCGTCAAGCTGGAGAGCGAAGTCAGAGACAGGCCGCAGCGCGTCCCAAGCATATGACATACCCTCCTGCGCGGCCACGAAAGGGGAAAAGAAAATGATGGACAGGACGAAAATTGAACTCAGTTTCATGGAACCACTCCTTGCAGATAATGGGGGCCAAAAAAAAGAAAAACAGAGGGAACCTCCAAAACCATTGGTTTTGGGGGCCTGCAGGGCTTTCGGCCCTGCAAGGAAAGCGTGAGGTGAAAACTTCCCCCTGTTAATCAGCCATTTCATAGGGATTATTGCCGGGGATTTATATAGGGATTTTGGTACAAGGCAGTCAATAATGCTGAAAAGAGCCCAAACAACCACAAATAATCTGGTTTATATTCCCGCATTGACCACAAGAACATTATGACTATAATACGTCAATTGCCTATAATATTGGTTTTAGTGGTTTTGGTGCTGCTGGCATTTATGCAGGGCTGCGTACAAAGCCAGCTCATTGACATTTCGTCCGGACCCGAAAGCAACGGCATTTCCGCCGAGGCCTTCTTCTGCCCCGCGGATGCGTGCGAGCAGCGTGTGGCTGCAGCCATTGAAAGCGCGGAACATTCCGTGGATGTGGCCATTTACTCTTTCACATCAAGGGAAATCTACGGCGCGTTGATGAGGGCGCATGATAAGGGGGCCAGGGTCAGGGTGGTCGCCGATGCGCTGCAGGCCTCTTCCGGCAGCTCTATCGTGGACGGGCTTGAGGGCGAAGGTGTTGAAGTGAGGCTCTTCCCGAAAGGCGTTACAATGCACAACAAGTTTGCCGTGATAGACAATTCGCTTGTCATCACAGGCTCCTACAACTGGACGAAGAACGCATCATATTACAACCGCGAAAACCTCGTGATGCTGTTCGGCAAGGGACTTGCTGGAAGGTACGGGCAGGAGTTCTTCAGGCTCTGGGTCGAGGCGGGATGATGAATCTGGATGGCTGTAGTGTGAATTCCGCCTTGCCCCTGCCAGGCAAAAAAATCACCCTTTGGCAAGCACTTCCACAAAAAACATTCTCTCTCGCGGGCCATCAAACTCGCAGAAGAAGATTTTTTGCCACGTACCCAGAATCATTTTCCCGCGCTGGACAGGCAGAGTGACCGACTGGCCGACAAGCACGCTTTTGATGTGCGCGTCGCTGTTGCCCTCGGCGTGCGCATACTTGCCGGAGCGCGGGACAAGATTCCCCAGTGCGGCAAGGATGTCGGAGGCGACGGCCGGGTCGTGGCCCTCGTTTATCGTGACTGCAGCTGTGGTGTGAGGGACAAAAACTGTGCATACGCCATCCCTGATTTTTGACCCGCCGACAGCGGACTGAACCTTTATGGTAATGTCAACGAACTCGGCACTTTTGGCAGTGCGTATCGAAAACTGTATCACCAGCAACACGCCCCAAACACGGTATTCACTTCATGCCTTCGATTATTTTCTGCACCTGCCTGGCGTCGGCCTTGCCTTTGAGCCTGCGCATCACGAGGCCTATCAGGAAGTTCAGGGACTTCTGATTCCCGAACCTGAATTCATCGAAAGCCTGCCAGTTCTCCGCAACAACGCCCTTCACGGCTTCCTCCACTCCTGATGAGTTTGTGTCGATTAGCAGGCCGTTCTTTTCGAGGAACTCCTTTGGGGCAACCCCTTCGAGCGCATAGCGGATGAGGGATTCTTTCGCGTTCCTGTCGCTCACTTTTCCCGACTTCATGAGTTCCACGAGGCCTGAGATGCCCTTCGAATCAATTTTAGTGCCTGAGATTGCGAGCTTGTTGTAATTGAGAATCCCGAGCAGTTCCCTCGAAACAACCCTCACTGCCAACTGCAAATCCACTTTCGCTGCGCCCTCAAAAACATCCGCTACATTCATGTCGAGTGCAAGGACTTTCGCGTCGTACTCCCTGAGGCCATACTGCGCCATGAAACGCCTGGCCTTTTCGGCTGCAAGTTCCGGCATCCGACCCTTTAAGGAGGAAAGCCATTTTGGGTCAACCTCAACATCCACCAAGTCCGGCTCCGCAATGTACCCATAATCGTCCTCTGTTTCCTTTTTCCTGAGAGGATATGTGGCGCCCTTCTCGGCATCAAAGCCCCTTGTCTCCCTCTCCACAAGCCCGCCCTCCGCAGTGACCTTTTTCTGCCTCTCATACTCTGAGGAAAGCGCGTCCTGTATTGCACGGAAACCAGTCACGTTCTTCACCTCGACCCGCTCGCCCCCCTCAATGGAGATGTTGCAATCTGCCTTGAGCACGGAATCACCATGCGTGTAAACGCCGAGGTAGCCAAGCACTTTGAGCAACTCATCCATGAAGTGCCGCGCGTGCTCCGGGCTTTGGATGCCCGGCTCGGTTACAATTTCCACGAGCGGAATTCCGGAGCGGTTGTAATCCACGAGCGAATACACGTTAGAACCACTGCCTGTATGGATAAGCGAGGCCGGGTCCTCCTCAAGGTGGACTCGGCGGATATTAACCTTTACACCGTCAACTTCCAAAAAACCTTTCTCCCCAACAGGCGCCTCATACTGCGTTATTTGGAAATTCTTCGCGAGGTCCGGGTAGAAATATGTTTTCCTCGAGAAAAAGAAGCCGGTGTTGATTCTGCAGTTCAAGGCGAGCGCGACCATGATTGCGTAATCGACGGCTTTTTTGTTCAACACGGGCTTGCTCCCTGGAAACCCGAGGCAAACCTCGCAGGTCGAGGTGTTGGGCTCACTTGCCGCAGTCGGGCAGCTGCAGAAGAGCTTCGATTCTGTGGAGAGCTGCACATGGATTTCGAGGCCTATCCTTGATTTCGGCTTGTCCATTCACACCCTCTCCAGCTTGTCCAGCATTGCGGGGTGCAGCAGGCCATTGGTGGTGAGGAAGTGCCCTGAATCCGCCCATGCGGCCTTTCCATTGCAGTCCGTGACTTTGCCGCCGGCTTCCCTCACGATGAGCATGCCAGCGCCAACATCCCAAGGCTTGAGGTCGTACTCGAAAAAGGCGTCGCAGACCCCCTCTGCAACAGCACAGAAGTCAAGAGCGGCGGAGCCGAACCTCCTGATGTCCTGGCAGTTGCCGTAGAGCGCCTTAGTAGACATTATCGTTTTCTCCTCGAGGAGCCTGTTGCTGTAAGGGAAGCCGCTGACCACAAGGGAATCCTCAAGCTTTGCGGTTTTCGAAACCGAGATTTTTTTCCGGTTGAGCCACGCGCCCTTCCCCTTGCATGCTGAGTAGAGCCTGTTGTGGACCGGGTTGTAAACCGCGCCGCAGACAAGCTCGTTGCCCCGCGCTAGCGCGATTGAGGTGCAAAAGTAATCCACTCCGTGCGCGAAATTTGTGGTGCCGTCTATCGGGTCGATGAGCCACACGAACTCGCTGTGGCCCTGTTTACCCTCCTCCTCGCCGAGGAAAGCGTGCTCCGGGAATTCCATGGAAATCATCGCCTTGATGCGCCGCTCGGCCTCGACATCGGCCTCGGTAACGATGTTGCGCGGGGCCTTGAGCCTCATGCTGAATGCCCCCCGGAAATATTTCATTGCGATTCTCCCGGCCTCGACGCAGGCCTTCTCCGCGACCTCAAGCTCAATCATGCGCAGCACCGCTGACAAAATGGCTCGAATGTCTCTTCGCTAACTTGGCAATGTTGTAATTGGTCATTGTCCCCCCTCCAAAGAAGCCGCTAACGACAGAACCTTGCCATCATCAAGGTGGTAGCCCACCACCATCAGCCCTACAGGCAGGCCGTCCACCTCGCCGGCGTTTATTGTTGCGTGCGGCATACCTGCGAGGTTCGCCGGGACAGTGCACAAGTCCGCGGCGTAGTGCTCTAGCGGCGTGAGCTTTTCAATCTCGGAGAACCTCGGCGCGGTGATAGGCATTGCAGGGTGGGCAATGAGGTCGACCTTGGAGAACACTTGCCTGAATTCACTTATGAGCTTCGTGCGCGCCTTCATAGCACGCAGGTAATAGGCGTCCCTGAAGCCGGACATGCGCGCGAAAGTGCCAAGCATTATCCTGCGCTTGGCCTCCTCGCCGAAGGCCTCGGAGCGCACCGCAGAGAAGTACTCGTTGAAATTGCCCTCGAGCTTTTTCGCAAAACCATAGCGCATGCCGCAGTACTTGGCGAGGTTGGTTGAGGCCTCGGCCATGGCTATCAGATAGTAGACCGAAACACCGTATTTGGTGTTGAGCGGCATGGAAACTTCCTGCACCACAGCGCCAAGCCTCTCAGCAGCCTCGATTTTTTTGAGCACAACACCCTTGACTTTTTTGTTTTCAATCGAGTCCATCAGTTCACTCGGAATGCCGATTTTCATATTCTTAACACCATGGCCGCTTTTGTCAGCACTATTCTTTCCTGTGCCCTGTAATTCAATTTTCTGCGAATCCAGCGAAGTGCTATCACGCTCATCCCTGCCCCTGACTACATCCAAGAGCAGTGCAACATCACCAATGCTTTTCCCAATTGCACCGACCTTGTCGAGCGAATTCGCGTAATCCATGAGGCCATAGCGCGAGACAAGGCCGTAAGTCGGGGTTATGGAAGCCATGCCGCAGAACGACGCCGGGCAGGCTATGCTCCCCCCGGTGCTCTCCGCGAGTGCGATGTGTGTGTGCTCCGTGAGTGCTGCAAAGCCCGCGGCGCCGCCGGAACTCCCTCCGCAGCTTCTTCCGGCATCAAGCGGATTCAATGGAACGCCATTGCCAATGTGCTCGCCACCCATCATTATGTCAGCTGTGTGGTTGACCGAGAATGTGCCGAAGCCGAACTCGTCCTGGCTGGTCTTGCCGAGGATGATTGCCCCCTCATCAATTGCCCTCTGGGCTGCGGTTGCGTTGAAAGTTGGTTTGTAACCGGAGAGGATTTTCGAGCCCGTGCGAGACTCCATGCCCTTTATACAGAGGCAGTCCTTGACGCTCACAGGAACGCCCAGGAGCCTTCCCCTGCGGCCTTTTATGATTTCCTTTTCGAGCGCCTCGGCCTGCGCAATAACGGATTTTTTGTCAAAGAAGTTGAAGTGGTGAAACTTCTTGTTCTTCTTCTCAATTTCCTCGCAGATATTGTGGCAGTGCTCGAGGGCTGAAACATCCCCGCGGGAAACAAGTTCGACAAACCTTTGGGCTGGCAGGGCGGTGTTTTTCATTCAGACCGTTATTAGTTACTAATTAGAGTCATTATTTAAATTTGATAACAGCCTCCGACCCAGGCAAAACATATTTTAATAGCATATGCTAATAGGATATGTTGTATTCGTTTGCCTTCCATTTACCCGAAATACAAAGGTCTGCCGATAATACCTTCGAGGACGGCCATGAACGAACTGGCAAGATGTGACCTGCTGCTCGAGGAAGTGGCAGAAATCCTGGACAAAGGATTTGACTGCTCACGCAGCCGGCGGAAAAAGGACACCCTAGAAAAGTGCATCGCAAAGGGAAGGAAGACATTGAATATACCGAGTGCTGGGTAATAACGCAAGTTGGAGTGTTCTGAAGGCAGATGACAAACATGAAGGGTATGAAATGCGTGAAGTGCGGGGAAACCGCGAAAGAGGCAAGGCTGAGCTTCCAAGGGCACCAAATAGACGGCTGGAAGTGCAGGTGCGGCGAGGAATACTTCGACCCTGAGCAGGCTGAAAAAATACTCATGTTGAACAGAATCAGGAATAAGAAATTCAGGGTGAAGTTAGGGCGGATGCGCAGCAACCTGATTATCAGGATGCCAAAGGAGTTGGAGAGAACGCTAGGCCTCGAAAAAGGAGGGGAGATGATTCTGCAGGCAACCGCGAGGAAGAAAATAGAGATGACAGCGTGAACCTTTTTTATTACCTCTTTTTTGGGGCCTTTTCCTTAAACCACCAAGCCTTCTTGAAGTGGTTGCAGGACCGGATTTATAACCCTTTCACCTCTTTTTTGCGGCCCCAACTAACGCACTATAACCAGCTAGCCCCGCACCTATGGTAGCGGCATCTTTCAGGAATTGACGTCTGCTAACTTTCGTAACCATAATGCTAATGTAACAATTTAAGTGCCTTATAAAACTTTTGGGCCCTTGAAGTAGCCGTCCTTCTTGTGCGTGGTGTTAAAGAGCGCCTCTTCCTGCGATAGGCACTTGCCGACCTTGTCCTCGCGGAACACGTTCTTTATTGGCAGCGGCTGGAACGAAGGCTCTTGCTTGGACACGTCCAGCTCGTCGAGCTTTGAGAATGCAGCGAGGATGTCCTGCATCTGCGGGAGGAACTTTTTTATTTCGGCCTCGGTTAGGTTGAGGCGCGCGTTCGCCGCTACCCTCAGGAGAAGCTCCCTGTCGACCTTCACTTTAGGCATGGCATGGCCCTATATATATAAGAAAGAAAAACAATTAAAGAACCAGCGCAAGGCATTGTTTAGGAAGGATGCACTCGAAGTTAGGGATGTGGCCAAGGAATTCCGAGAAGGGAACGACACCATCAGGGCGCATTACAATGCCAACCTTAAAATCCGCGAAGGCGAAATCGTCGGGCTGCTCGGCCCGAACGGCGCAGGAATGATCCCGCTCATCTCCGCGACCTTCGCCTTCGCGCGCTTCTTCCTGCTGCTCTTCGGAATCTCGCTCGGAATGATACACCTCGCCCTGATTTTCCCGCACGGCGAAAACGCAATATTTTTGGTATGGACCCTCCCACATTGAAGGTTCTGGCATCAGCGTAACCAACAGAGGGGGGTGGATGAGAAAATGGGAGACAGTTGAGCCAACAGGCTCAACAAAACCACGAGTTAAGCAACAGCAGCACCAGACCTGCACCCAATTTAAAACAATTCATTCCTCCTCTTTTTGCTGGAATCATGACGCAGGACTTCCCCCTCCCTATCGAAAAAGCCGCCGAGGCCAAGGACGACCTCCTGAGCACACTGCAAAAGTTCTCATCCAAGCACAAGTCAAGCCTTGCGGACGCCCGCCTCGAGGTTTCGAACGGTCTTGCAGCCGGCGCCTTGAACGGCAACATCAAGGGCGCGGCACGCGATTACGGGGCTGACATAGGGGTAAGGGTTTTCCACGGCAACAAAGTGGTTGCGGGCGGCTTCGCCGGGAAGAGCTTGGGTGTGAAAGATTTCGGGAAACTTGGCAAAATCCTTGATGGCCTCCTTAGCGTTGCCTTGAAGCGCGCCAGGCTGAATTCCGCCTCGAAGGAGAAGCAGATGAAGCGCTTCCCGAAGGAAGGTGGAGGGCTTTACTCGACGGAGTTCGCCGAAGTGCCGGTAGTCCAGAAAGAGTGGGCAGCCCCTTACAAAACAAACCCTTTGGACGCAGACCTGGGCGAGTTTGTGCAGCGCTCGGAGAAGCTCTCCAAGGAGATTTCAGGGGTGCCGGGAGTGGCCACCAACAGCATTTCCATATCCTCGTTCGTGGAAAAAAAAATGTTCGCCAGCAGCGAAGGCTCGCTCATAGAGCAGACGCGCGCAATAACAGAGCCGTCGGTTTACATCGCCGCGAAGGGTAAGGCCGACGAGACATACCATGAGTGGATTGCTGAGCCGAAAGGCCTTGAAGCCCTCGAAGGCGAGAATTCGCATGGAAAAAGCCTTGAGGATTTTGCGCACTTCCTCGCGGAGGGCACTGTGGAACTTGCAAACGCGCCTGTAGCGGAATTCAAGGAGAATGCAACCGTGATTACTGACCCTTGGTTCAACACCCTCCTGAGCCACGAGATTTGCGGCCATCCTGCGGAAGCTGACCGTGCCCTGAAGCGCGAGACCGCATGGGCCGGAAGGGCATGGTGGTTCAACAACCTCGACGAGAACATGCTCGGGAAGAGGATTGGTTCCGAGGAGATGAATGTCGTGGCAGACCCGGAAATAGAAGGATACGGGAACTTTGCATTCGACGATGAGGGCGCTCCGGCGAAAAAGACCATACTGGTCGAAAATGGCGTCCTGAATGGCTTCATGAACTCGCGCGAGACAGCACACATCCTCGGTCAGGAGCCGAACGGCCACATGCGCGCCTCATCCGCATCCTCGATGCCAGTGATTAGGATGAGCAACGTGTACTTTGAGGCAGGGAAATGGAAATCCGAGGAGCTGATACGCGAGACCCGCGACGGCTACTATATTGTGGGCCAGAAAACCCCATCTATTGGCGAGAGCAGGCAGAACTTCAACATCACCTGCTGGAAGTGCTACCGCATCACGAATGGCGAGGTCGGCCAGCTCTACAGGCAGGCAGGCATTGAGTATGATTCGCGGGACATGTTCATGAGCATCGAGGCAGCAGATGACCTGAAAAGGTTCAACGTGCCGAACTGTGGCAAGGGAACGCCAATGCAGACCATGCGCGTAGGCAACGGCGGGCCGCACCTGCGCATAAAGGCAAATATTACCGGCAAGAGGTAGTGAATTGGTGAGTGCGGATGCGAGCCGATAAAAGCACGGCATCAAAATTTATAGCCAAGGTGGAAAAATGATTTCCCTGAAAGAACTCAAATCAGCCGCAAAGGACTTCCTTGCCTTCGCGGAAAGGCAGAAGGACGTGAAGGAAGCTGAGGCATACATTTCATGCAATGCGCTGAATGTCTACAGGATTGCATATCACTCGAAAATTCCAAGCAATGGCCTAGAGGAACCAAAGAGCGAGGAGGATTATGGTCTGAGCCTGCGCATCCTCTTTAAGGATGGGAGGAATGGCATGGGCTCTAGCGACTCTAACCTTTCAACAGAGGGTTTCCGCGAGGCATATTCCAAGGCATACGATGCAAGGGTCATGGACACGGATTTCCACTCCCTCCCCGAGGCGCATGGCAAGGCTAGAGTAGGAAAATTCTTCGACCCGCGCATTATGAAGTTGGATGAGGGGAAGGGCATTGCAAAGGCATATGAGATGCTGGACGGGGCCTTTGGCAGGTTGAAGAAAAGCCATTTCTCCGGCGGAATCAACATTACCGGGGAGCTCGACCTAACTGCATCGCGGTTCTGCGTTATGAGCACGAATGGGATTTTCGGGTTCGAGGAGAACACCGGCTCGCTTGCTACCCTCACAACAAGCCTTGAGGCTGAGGAGAATGCCACCGGCACATCATTCGAGAGCTCAACGCACATCTCAAGGCTTGATGCCCATGCTGCTGGCATTGAATCGGCCGAAAAAGCCCTGTCAATGCAAAACCCGAAAAGCATTGGAAGCGGCAAGTATAGGGTCGTGCTGAGCGAGAGTGTGGTTGCAGAGCTTTTATACAGTCGTTTCGACGTCGCGCTCTCCTCAATAGACTACAACGCCAGCCCGTTCATCGGCAGGATTGGCCAGAAAGTTGGGGTGGAGCAACTGAGCGTTTCCGACGACCCGGGCCTGGAGGGCATAATAGGGTCCAAGGCAGTGAGCGATGAGGGCCGTCAGGCCAGAAAGACAGAACTTGTACGGAACGGAGTGCTAGTGAATTACCTGTCAAATGATTATTACACCAAAAAGAAACCGGAATGGGCGAAGTTCCTCCCGAACAACGGCTTCAGGAGCGGCACCTCGCGCAGCTACGACTCGGATGTCGGCATACACGGCACAAACATCGTCGTCGGGAAAGGGGCGTATTCCAGGGAAGAGTTGATCGAGGAAGTAAAGAACGGCGTTTATGTCGGAAGGATGTGGTACACCTACCCAGTGAATGGACATGCTAGCCCGGATTACACAGGCACAATCCGCGGCGACTCATGCCTCATCGAGAACGGCAGGATTGCGGGGGCGCTCACGCCGAACAGCATGCGAGTAATTGACAACATCGACAACCTCATGAAGAACATAATAGGGATAGGGAAAAAGCAGAAAGCGGTACAGTCTTGGGGGCAGGAGGAAACCATAGTAACTCCGGAGATCGCGCTCTCGGAGCTTAACATGAAGAGGATTTCGAAAGGGGCATATTAAATCATTTTTAACTTCGCCACTTTTGGGTCTGCCGATGGCTGATTCATGGCTCTGACTCGATTTGTCTTTTTGGTTTTACCAGCGCAAATCAACGTTACATTACGCT
>SBBR01000036.1 GCA_005239615.1 archaeon | reverse complement strand
CTGCCAGCCTGTTAGAGTCTCTTCCAGCCACATAGGCATACCTGCCGGAAACAAAAACAGACCGAGCATTTAACAGATTCACACTATCACTAACAGAACCAACAATACGCAAAGAACCACTAAAAGCATTATTCACATCAACAACGGTCAAACGGTTGTTAGTAGGGGCGGCAACATAAGCATAACGACCGGAAACAAAAACAGACCATGCCGAAGAAAGATTAGTCGAATCAGTTACTGAGCCAGCAATAACAGGAGACGCGGGATTAGAGACATCAATGACATAAAGAGAATTATCCCCAGAATTCGCAACATAGGCAAAACGGCCTGAAACAAACAAGCCATTAGGAGAAGAAAAACCACTCAAGCTGCCGATAACTTTTGGAGTTACCGGATTAGATATATCAACTATTGTTAAACGATGGCCTCCAAAAACAGTAACATACGCATAACGGCCGGAAACAAAAACACCAAGGGGGACACTAAGAAAACTGGAATCACTAACCGTACCAACAACAACAGGAGAAGAAGGGTTAGAAACATCAACAACAGTTAAATTTTGAACGTTTGAAGCAGCCACATAAGCATATCTCCCGGAAACAAAAACACCCCGTGCGGAATCCAAATTAATGGTATCCTGAACACTGCCAACAACAACCGGCAAAGCAGGATTAGAAACATCAACAACATTCAGCCAATCATTAGGGCTAGTTACATAAGCATACTTACCGGAAACAAAAACGCCATAAGCAGAATTAAGGTTCGTCGCATCCTGCACCGTGCCCTTAATCGTCAAAGCAGTAGGATGCAGCTGCCTAATGCTCCCATTCACATCCAGCAAAGCATTCGGAGCCGCAGTGCCAATGCCGATATTCCCATCACCGGTAGCAGGCTTTGAATAGTAAATGGCATTGCCGGAAGTCGTCCAGGCCCCTGAGGAGATGCCTCCTCCGTAGAGCGTTCCCGAGATGCTGAGGTCTCCCACTATGGTGAGCTTGTATGCTGCGCTGGTGGTTCCCACGCCTATGTTGCCATCGCTGTTCCTGATGTAGAGGGAAGGCGCGGCTGTCGCGGAGGTGAGGACGTTCAGGTCTCCCAGCACGTTCAGCTTTGCTTTCGGGCTGGCTATTCCTATCCCTAGGTTGCCGTCGGTGCCGACCGAGGCGCGCACAACCCCTGCTGTGTTGAAGTCTATGCTGCCGCTGCGGGAGTTGAACACGAGCTTCGCTTCGGCGGTGCCCGCAAGGAACGGCAGGGAAATGAGGAGGGCGAGGACGGCAAGGGCTCTGCACACGCGCCCCTGGTTTTCACTCATCCAGCCCGCCCCCTTTCATTTAGTACTTCCCAATGGCCGCCCTCTGCATTTGCGAAGGCCACAATCTCCATTGCAATGGACTTGGAATCAAAGCCTTCCTTGAACTCGGCCTTGAGGCCCTCGCCCTGCCGGACAATGAACTCCAGCTCCTGCCTTTTCATTGCCCCACCCCTGTGCACAATTCTTCGCTCGGGTTGTCCCTGCACAAGGCCTTTTTCAGCGCCTCGGCCTTTCCGGAACCAAGCGAAATTTCCCAGCCATCCGCCTCGAGGTTTGCCCTGTTTTCATTTATTGAGCCACGCTGGCCCTTCAGCACCTCAATTATATAGAACGGCAGCTTGCCCAAATCGTAGCCTTTTGTCCTGCCGTCGTCGCGGTAGAGCTCCGGCACCTTCTCCTTCACGTCCTCTGCAACATAGCCAAAGTCCCGCTGCCCGCTTTCCTTCCAGACAAAGGACTTGAGCTCCAGCGAGAGAACCCTGCCGGCCCTCAGGTCAATCTGGGCGATTTGGTTTTTGTAGTCGCGCGAGGAGGGCGGGGCGGTGGTGAGCACGCCGCTGTTGGAGTATAGCGTGCCGTTGTTGGAATCGAGGCTCGTGACGTTCATGTCGCCCCTCACGTTCAGCTTGTTCTTCGGGAATGCGGTGCCTGCGCCAGCATTGCCATCCCTCCCCACGACAAACATGGCGGTGGAATCACTGCTGTTCACGTCGAACACGCTCAAATAGCCCTGCGAATAAATCCCGCCCGGGCCGACATTCAAAGCACCATGCACATTCGCATGGTTGCCCACATCCAACAAATCAGCGACCTGCAAAGAACCAGCAGAAACAGAACCGACGGAAGCACTGGAGAAGTCACTGCCCTGCAGGTCAACTATAGTTAATCTGCGGCCAGCAATACTAGCAACATACGCATAACGACCAGAAACAAAAAGATTTGAAAAAGTAGTGCTAGTGCTGTTAAAATCAGTGCCACTGGAAACAAAGCCAGCAACAACAGGGGAGGACGGATTACTTATATCAACAACCGCCAAGCGATTAGTGTCACTGCTTAAAAGGTACGCATAACGACCAGAAACAAAAAGGTTGGGGTCCGAGTTGAAATTAGCTAAACTAGTAACACTACCAACAATGCGAAAAGTTCCCTGATGATTGTTAATATCAACAACAGTAAGATATTGAGCAGCGGCAACATAAGCATAACGACCAGAAACAAAGACACTGGTAGCCTGACTAAGGTAAGTAGTATCTTTGACACTGCCAAAGACAACTGGAGAAGAAGGATTACTGACATCAACAACAGTCAAACGATTCCCGACACCACTAATAACATAAGCATAACGACCAGAAACAAAAATTACTGCAGGGCCATTAAGGTTAGTTCCGTCTAGGACGATGCCGACAACCACTGGACTGCTTGGATTCGAAATGTCAATTATGGATAAGCTATCAGAATTTATGGATCCGACATATGCAT
>SBBR01000025.1 GCA_005239615.1 archaeon | reverse complement strand
CTCAGGAGGCATTCTACAGGGCAATGAAAAAATAATCCTGATGGGTTTCTGGAAAAAATCGGCCAATTTTGGCGAAAACTGGAATTCACCCTAAATTATTCAGTTCCCGCAGCAGCTTTCCCGCCTTCGCGTTCTTCTCAAAATGCGCCCGAACAGGCTCGATGAATGAGTCGATGTACCTTGCGGCCGCAGCCTTCAGGTCCATAGGGTGGAGCTTGCCCGCAACAAAATCAGCCTCCAACTCTGCATACGAATTGAATGCAACATTCCCGCCGAACTTTGCAGGGCGCTCTACCTCGAAGGCCTGCCCGCCGGAAGACCTGGCAGCAACCCCGCTCCCACCTTTGCCTTCCCCGAGTTTTTCGAAAACAATGAATTTGCAGTACTCCAGCACAGGGTTGTCCTCGGCGCTTTTCTCAGGGCAGTATGCCTTGTTCATCTTGCGGAGAATTTCCTCCTTCGAATCAGTCATGAAAATCGCCGAGTCGGGTTTGGACTTTGACATCTTGAGCGCAATCGTTCGGTCGATTTTGCTCTCCGCAGCCACATTTCCACCATCGCCAACACCCAAGGCGCCTGGACTTTGGCCTTGTGTGGAAGATTCAGGCGGCGTGAGCCCCATGAGCATGTGGTGGTGCACCGCGACCGGCTTCCAGTAACCGAGCGATGGGCCTATTTCCCGCGCGAGCACGTTCACCTTCCTCTGGTCCATGCCGAGCTGTGCGATGTCGGCCCCAAGGTGGAAGATGTCAGCTGCTTGCATGCATGGATAGAGTATCTGCGAGGCGTGGAGGTTGTCGCTCTCGCTGCGCCCCATTATCTGGCTGCAGCGCATGGCGCGATTGAGCGTTGTGTGCGTTGCGATTTTCATTACCTTCGCCCAGTAGTCCTTATCCTCGATGAACTCGGAGGCCCACACGAACTCCACGTTCTCCATGTCCATGCCTGCTACCTTCCACACCTCAACCATGTACTCGCCAGCCTTCTGTATTTTTGCGAGGTCGCCGCTGTACTTGTTGTTGGCCCACGCGTGCCAGTCCGCGACAAAGAGCTTGAAGCGGCAGCCGGCGCGGGTCATCTTGTTGACGTTTATCGCGCGGAGGATGCCCTGTGCTATGTGGATTTTGCCAGATGGCTCGAATCCGTCGTAGGCGATTGGCCTCTTTTTCTGCGAAAGAAGGGCACGGAGGTCTTCGCCGGTTATTATTTCCTCGCCAACCTCGCGAATTAAAGAGAGGCGCTGCTCCGTATCCATTGGAATCATTCAGATTTGGCGGAAAAGGGTTTTAAATAGGGTTAGGCAAAACCACGAGCTTTTGAAGGGCCCTCACAATTTGCTCCTTCTGGCCCATAACAGTTAGTATTATGCCCCAGCCTATGAAGCCGAGCAATAGCCCGCCAATAAGAATGATGCCGAACTTCGTGGCGTTGGAAACCATTACCACTAAAAAGTGCAGCCAGGAATTAAAACTTAATGTGACATGGCTGCCCGTGAACTGCATAGCCAATGGCAAATGACCACACCGCCTGCGCAATTGCCATCCAAACCAATTAAACACTTCCGCAGCAAATCTTAGTCATGCCAAAAACAGTGCTAGCGTTCGGCACCTTTGATATCCTCCACCCGGGGCACATAAGTTACCTCCAGCAGGCAAAGGTCCTCGGTGAAAGGCTTGTTGTCGTGGTCGCGACCGACAAGAATGTCGTGAAGGTGAAGGGCAGGTTGCCAATGAACAGCCAGCAGCAGCGCAAGGAAGTGGTGGGAGCGCTGCGCTTCGTGGACCAGGCATTCGTCGGATTTGAGGACGACATGATCAAAAGCGTGGAGAGGGTGAAGCCTGATGTTGTGGCTCTTGGCTATGACCAGCGACCAAGCGACTGGGAGCTCCGGGAGAAGCTTTCGAAACGCGGAATCAAGGCGAAAATAGTGAGGCTGGAACCTTATCTCCCTGAAGAGTACAAGACCACGAAAATAAGGGCAAGGGCGCGCCAGGCATGAAGCATACCACCCAATAGCCTGCCGCACGCCGTACTTGAATTGATTGTGGCGCTACTTCCGGTCCGTTCCTTTAACAAACCCTTCCAGCTCCGAGAGGAACCTCCTGAGCGTGCGGGGCAGGTGCTCAGGCTGGGTGGAGAATGTCTTTGCTGCCAGTCCGAGGATTTCTGCAGGCGAGACATTTGTCTCAGCGCTTGAGGAAAGCTCGAACTGCGGTTTCTCCCCTGGCTCCCCCATTTGCTTCCTCGCCTGCTTCCACTTCGCGAACAGCTCCTCAGCGCGGCCCGGCACCTGCGTTGGCTTCACGCCCAACACTACCGCAACTTCATTTAGCAACCCTTCAGCGCCTGCACTCTCAGCCTTGGCGGCATTTCCAGCGACGTAATTTATCCTCACCACGCCGTCCTGCACCTTGGTGGAGCCGGTTAACTTGAGAACTCCGAGGTCGGCGAGGGAGTTCGCGTGCGTGCCGCCGCAGGCCTCCACATCCTTGCCAACAGTGACAATGCGCAGGTTCCTGCCGGGCACGAATCCGCCCTGGTAAATGTGCATGCCGTATTTTTCCTCGGCCTCCTCCCTAGGCATAATCTCCTTCTTCACGACAAGGTTCGCCTTAATCTTGTCATTGCAGCACTTCTCTATCCGCTTCAGTTGTTCATCGCTGAGGGAATCATAATGCGTGATGTCGAGCCTGCCCTTCTCCAGGGTTTTTGCTGCGCCCGCCTGCCAAACATGCGGCCCGAGCACTTCCGCAGCGCAGAGGTTCACCAAATGTGCTGAGGTGTGGTGCTGCATGAGCTGCATCCTCCTCGCCAAATCAACCCTGCCGGCAACGGAATCGCCCACCTTGAAAGGGTTTTTTTCGAGCTTGTGCAGGATTACGCCGTCGTACTTGAACACGTCCACGACCTTCACAACCCCGACTTGCCCATTGCCCTGCCCGCCACCCACGCCCTGCATTCCGCCCCATGACAATTCTCCGACATCATGCAGCTGGCCCCCGGAAGTCGGGTAGAACGCCGTCTGGTCGAGTGCGACGTTTTCGTTCAAGCTGTAAACGACCTTCGCGTCAAACTCAAGGAGCTTCCAGTCGCCGTAGTAAAGGATTTTCGTTTCCGGCACGCCTGTGAGGTCGAGCGTAAAGCGCTTTTTTGTGGCGGTTGCCTGCTCTTTTCTCCCCTGCCTCTCCGCTACCTTTGCGTAGAAGTCGACCGGCACAACAACCTTCTTTCCCTGCTGTGCGGCAATCTTCCTGACATGCTCAGGCCTCACTCCCTGCGAGTCGTAGAGGCCGACAAGGACGTCAAGGCTTACCGGCTTTTTGAGCGCTGCCTCTATCACCTGCTTCGACCTGTGCTTCGCCTCAGCGTATTTCCTTTTCTCATTCTCAAGTATCAGAGCAACATTGCCGAGGTTCTCGCCCAACTCAGGGTACATTGGCCTGAGGAACTTCGCGTGCTCCTCAGCCAAATCCGCGAGGTCTATGCCCCAGCCATGATCGTCGATGAAGCCGAGGCTGCGCCTCAAGATGGTGCGGAGGTTGTACCCTCCCCCAACATTTGAGGGAAGGGCGTTGTCGTGCAGCGCCACCAATGCGGCGCGGGAGTGCTCGCCAATGCTGTAAATAGCCGTAAGCGGCAGGATTTTATCCTTCAACTCCTTCACACCCATGCCAATTTGCTTCGCTATTTTCTGCCACACCTTTTCCACGTCGCCCTCTATTTCGTCCACATTCAAGAGCGCGGAGTAGGGCAGGAACTTTTGCATTAGGGTCTCGTCCGGCCTGTAGCCAGTGGTGGTATACAGTTTCTTCGCCACGGTTGGGAAGGTTGTTTCGTACGAGTTGCTTTTCCCAGTCGTTAGCCATGGAACCCTCTCGTGGCCCTGCCCCATGTCCAGCACCTTTAAGCCGAGCTCCTTGTATCCTTGCTCAGTCTGCTCGTACTGCATGTAAACCTGGTTGCCTATCTCCATTCCCCGCGAGAAGAACTCCATGCACGGGCCGAACGTGCCTCCTCCCGCCCAGGCGTCCTCGTGCACCACGAGCTCGCGTTCAGGGATGCCCATCCCCTTCACAATCCACCCGAAGTATTCCTCCCAGTACATTGCCTCGTCGTAGTCCTTCGCTTGCTCGAAGTGCAGCTGGCCGAGCATGTCGAAGCACACGTAGTGCGAGCCAGTGATACCAACATTGTCGATGTCGTTGAAGCGCAGCGAGAGCTGCGGGATAATCACTGCATTACTCTTTGGCCTTATCTCGCCCTTCACAACATAAGGCTGGAAAGGATACACCGATGCCGCGACCCAGTAAACGTCCGACCTCCACCTCGCCACGACAGGGTAGCGCTTGTACTCCAAGTAGCCGAGCTTTTTGAAGTAATCCTTGAACGCGGTCCACGTGCCTAGGTAATCAAGGCCCTTTTTCGTTGGAGGGTTGCCTATAAAGGAGTAGCCCCCTGAGCAGGCCGAGTCTCCGCAAACCTTCCTCTCCGCGTCCAGCGCCCAGAAGTGCTTACCGCATCTCCCGCACCTGTGCCGGGAAAAGCCGTGGGCCTCCAGCTTCGCGACAGGATAGTTCTTCTCAGGTTTCTGTGATGCCTTCTTCTTGTACTCTGCCTTCACTTCCTTGTCGGGCTTCACCCGGAAACCCCCATCCCAATATTAGGCCGCATGGAAATAAGGAGGCGGGAAAAGGAATTTAAACCACGCATTCGTTTAATATTATTGCAGAACAGACCAATCGCCCAATCTTGTCTAAGGCTTGAGGCTGGCTGTAAAATGGTGTGTCTCATGGGCTGGCTGAGAAAGCTGTTTTCCCGGAAACCTCTGGATAAGAAGACCGCACCAAGGACTGACACGGAGGCGGTTAAGAGGCATGACGCCTTCAAGCGAGAAAGGGAACCTTACGTCCCAACTCCTGAAGAGCTCAAAGCTGCAAGAAAGGAGTTTGAAACGGACAAGGATTTCTTCCGCAGCAGCCCAATCCACAGGCTGGTGCGAGAAGATAGGGAGCGATTGGGCCTCACTCCAGAGCAGGCAATGGTTATTGCCGACAACGTTGCGATTGAGGAAATCGCGGATAGGGAAACCTAGAGGAAAAACAAGGACAAATGAAGCCCTATTTTCCATTTCTTTTTTCTCCAGCATTTCCGCACAACACACTTCTTATTGGTCAAGCTTTTCCTTGTCCACTCCGTGGACGGGGCCTCGTCTCCAAGGGGACAAAGTCATTCGTTGTAAAAGGAAAGAAAAAGGTTGAGGTGCAGGGCATAAGCCGCCTTCTGTTCTGCGCCGCAAGCCCGCGGCGGTAGGGCACCCGACCTAAAGGTCGGCTATGCTCGCTAACGCTCGCAACTTGCAAAACCCATTAACTTTCAAGGGTTCCTGCCTTTTCAGGCAATGCACTCACCGGAATTCGACTAAGCCTCCGCAACGGAGTTGCACCACTGCCAGCGCGTTTCATTCGCCGCCTGCTCGCGGCAGTAGAGCGTATGGCCTTGCGGCCCTACTGGCTCGCTCCGTTCGCAAACGGGATATCGTTTCTGTTCCGGCAGACCGCCTCTCGGCGTCCTGTACCCTGATGGCACAGGCCCCACCCCGAAAAGGGGCAAGGTTGTGTTGCATGGGTGGGCGGACTTTCCTCAGCACCGCTTGCGATCGGTGGTGCCGCGTATCCCCTTCGGGAAAACTGGCTCACTTCGTTCGCAATTGGCACCGACATCCGGTCGCCCTGCTCCTCAGCATAAATTGGCCGGCCGGGGGCTTTTAAGCTTAATGGGTTTATAAAGGCCGGTACCTGCTTGGCCGCCTTAATGCCCACGCTTCCCTCGCCTGTGAAGGAAGTTTTTGCGCGAAACCTGCCCAGATTTGGACCACATCTTGCTGAGTGCTTCCTTTACAGTTATGCCATAATGCCTGGCAACAATTTTTGCCCTTTTGATGTTGAGCGGATCAATTTTGGTCATGCGAAAACACCTAAGACTAAACGAGCCCCTACTATAATAAATTTTCTACTGCCCCGATCCTTAAATACCGGCTTTGGGGTTATAAAGCAGGGCTATGGCCACGCTCAGGAAAAGCGCGACCTGATGGCAAGGCGCAATTATTTCATCAGCCGGAAGAGGCTGCTGCGCCTGAGGCTCTCAAAGATTCCTGAGCCTATTGGAAGGCTCAGGTTCTTCAACAACTTCAGGGCCAACCTCCCTTATGACTACCTCTATGGCAAGAGGCTTTCGTACGATAAGTCAAGGCTGCGCTGCGACGTTGATGCCGCGGTTGTAAGCCCTGGATCAGCCACAAGAAAATAAAGGAATTGCAAGACAGCATTTCCTCGTGCCTCACAGACAACAGGACAATTTCGGCCTTCGTGGACCACATTCTGGTGCCTGTGTACATGGAGCTAAGGAGGGAAGGGTATTCACACCAAGAACTGTGGTTGTAGACCCAAAAGCCTGAAGCCACCAGAATCCAGCGCCGCCTGATGTAATTATTGCATCTTAAAGGGCGACAAGAAAAAGCCTTTTTTTTCTTGGAAAGAGAAAGCAAAAGACTGGCGAAAAAGAAAGAGAACGGCTTCGCTGAAAAAGAGCTATATAGTCATGGATTACTACAAGAAAATCTGCGGAGAACGCAATGCACGGCTGGCCTTCAGACAAACGCTTCCTGTATCTTAGCCATTTCCTTTTTCCGCGCGTCGAAGTTCTCCTTCATGTGCTCGAAGGTTGCAATGTATCGCCTGTACTCTGCTTCCCTCAGGAACTCCTCGGTTTTCTTCTCAACTTCCTTCAGCGTTAACTTCTTTTTTTCCATCTTCTGCCTCAGGCCATCAATCTCACGCCTAAAGATGTCGTCGGTGTCGTAAAATTGCTGTATGGTTGCAAGCTTTAACTGCTTTGTCCTCATCTGCTCCAAGGCCGGGCTCATGAGGCTACCCGGGTGGAATGCTTTCCATAACTCAATCTTCTTCTGCCCGCTCAATTCTTCTGCCATCTAACATTCCTGTTAATGGAAAGTCTAAAGGTTTATAAATACCTTATGGCTAAGATTAGATCTGCAGGCATGGTCAGGTACCAGAAAAACAAAATCCCGCATATGACCCCCTGACTCGCGGCAGGCGCTAAGGTGAACGTGCCATGGGGATGATTAGGTATTGTCTGCGCATGAAAGTGGTGTGATGGCTGAAAGAGTTCCAACCTACATCGAGGGCTTTGACCAGCTAATTGACGGCGGTTTCCCGAAGGGCTCCATTATACTCATATCCGGCACTCCTGGAACAGGTAAAAGCATTTTCGTGGCGCAGGTGCTCTACAATAACGCGCTTGCT
>SBBR01000069.1 GCA_005239615.1 archaeon | reverse complement strand
TTTTGGGTCTGCCGATGGCTGATTCATGGCTCTGACTCGATTTGTCTTTTTGGTTTTACCAGCGCAAATCAACGTTACATTACGCTGCAAACAATCACCTAATGATATTTGCAGCGGGTAACCTTTATCTGATTCTCAAAGTGGCGAAGTCAGGTTATGAAAACCTGCAGTACCTTGCCAAGCATCTCACCCCGAACGGAATTGCACTTGTTTTGGACCATTACCGGCAGAAAAGATTGTTTACGGTAAGGCTGGGCCATAAAGGCGTGAAAGCAAAAGCACTCGAAGGGGTGGGGGCCCATGCCATCGGAAACTTCAGGATACGGCACATCCACTAGATAAGCCTAAGCAAGAGCTCATGCACCGCTTTTTCCCCCGCAATCTCCGGGTGGAATGTGCCAGCAATCACATTTCCTTGCCTCACGAGCACTGGCCTGCCCCCGAAGGACGCTAACACTTCAACACTTTTGTCGATTCTCCTGAACACGGGCGCCCTTATGAAGACGCCCCTTATTTTTCTCGGGTCGTCGCGATTCACGTTTTTCATTTCAACATTGGCCTCGAACGAGTCAACCTGTCTTCCGTAGGCGTTGCGCTCTACCTCAATGCCAATCAGGCCGAGCGGCCTGAATCTCTTCTCACCCAGAACCTTTTTCGCCACAAGAATCGCGCCGGCGCAGGTGCCGTACACCGGCATTCCTTTGCGCACCCTTGATTTTATCTCCTTGTCGAGGCCGGTGCCCAACATGAGCCTCGAAATGGTTGTGCTCTCGCCGCCGGGGATTATGAGCGCCGCGCATTTTGACAAATCCGGCCTGCTTCGGATCTCGGCCGCCCCTGCACCAATAGAATGGAGCAGATGCATGTGCTCTTCGAAGTCGCCTTGCAGGGCGAGGACTCCTATGGTAGGCGCCAACATTCCACCTCAAGGCTTCCATGAAATACTTTCGTCTTGAACAAATATCCATCTGCCATTGCCTACATATGCATAAACCCTGTCATTTTCTATTGCCATGACACACCTTAACTTGGCGTCGAAATAGACCCTCAAATTCGCCGGCTCAGCAAAGATGAAACCCATTTGGTAATGTTTTCCATCCAAGGATGACAAAATTTGACCGGTGCTGGAGCGGTATTCGATATCGCCTGTGCCTTTACCTGGCATTTTCCGCAATAAGCCGAAAACACTGTCGAGCGGTAACCAGCCCTTACCGCCAGGTGGTTCCACAAAAATGCCTTTCGAAGTGAAAATCGTAGCCGAGTGAATATCTTTACCATGGCTTGAAGGGTTCAACACAGGAAATTTTTCGTTGAATAAATAAATCGTGCCGAGATTGGTGGGCCGGCGCCCACCGCCCGTTTTAGAAAGCTTTGCACTTCCCGGAGTGAATCCTACGGTGGTGCTGTTGTTCTTCATATTCTTCCGCCGGTGGCGCGGCCTTGCGCCGCCAGGTGTGCCAGGCATCTAGAGCCCCCGTTCCTGCATCCACATAGGCAGGCCAGCTATCTCGAGGCCCTTCATCGCCTCGCCAAGGCCTGCCGAGACCTTCGCGAGAACCTTCGGGTCGCTGAAGTGAGTAGTGGCTTGCACGATTGCGGCAGCGAACTTCTCCGGCTTTGGCGACTTGAAAATGCCTGAGCCGACGAAAACGCCATCCATGCCGAGCTGCATCATCAGGCTGGCATCTGCTGGTGTCGCCACTCCGCCCGCAGCGAAGTTCACTACTGGCAGCCTGCCAAGATGCACTGTTTCCTTGAGCAGCTCAAAAGGCACCTTCATTGCGGATGCGGCAGACTCGAGCTTCTCATGGTGTGCGTACTTCATGCGGTCTATCCCTGTCGCAACCGCACGGACGTGCCTCACGGCCTCAATCACGTTTCCTGTCCCGGCCTCGCCTTTCGTACGAATCATGGCTGCGCCCTCATTTATCCTGCGGAGCGCCTCGCCCAGGTCGCGGCACCCGCAGACAAAAGGCACGGAGAACTTCTTCTTGTCTATGTGCTTTTCGGCATCGGCAGGGGTGAGCACCTCACTCTCATCAATGAAATCAACCCCAAGTTCCTGCAGAATTTGCGCCTCGGCGAAATGCCCTATCCTGCACTTCGCCATCACCGGAACCGAAACGGCTTTCATTATTTCTTTCACCTTCAAGGGGTCAGCCATTCTCGCGACCCCGCCAATTGCCCTTATGTCAGCAGGGACCCTCTCGAGGGCCATCACAGCGCACGCGCCCGCCTTCTCCGCAATCTTCGCCTGCTTCGCATTCACCACGTCCATTATGCAGCCGCCCTTGAGCATCTGCGCGAGGCCCTCCTTGAGCTGCCACGTCCCCTTCAAAGGCCTTTTCCCGTGCTTTTCCGGCATAAAAACCACCCCACTGCTAATGCTATACCCCGTACAAACGGGTCGATTTGGCCGGCCCCGACCCCAATATTGTCCATCCGCGAGGTAATTAATTTTTTGGTATGTGATTACTGTCCCGATCGGTAATTAAAGTTTATTACAGGGAATGGATAGCATGCTCAGCGCTGAAATTGAAGCTCGCCTCCTGGGCTACCTGCGCGAGGATGCAGGGACAGGAGACGTCACCTCCGAAATCACGCCACAGGCACAGTGCCGGGCCGAGATAATGGCCAATGAAAAGTGCATGATTGCCGGAATCGAGGAAACCGTTTTCCTCCTGAAGAACGTGGGCCTCAACGCCACGGCCAAAAAAAAGGACGGCCAGTGGGCTGTGAAAGGCGAAATTATCATGGAAGTGCGCGGAAGCAACCGCAAAATACTCACGCTCGAGCGCGTCTGCCTCAATGTCCTTGGAAGGATGTCTGGTGTCGCAACGCTCTGCGCAAAGGCGAAGGAAATTGCTGGTGGCGACATAAAGGGAATAACAACTCGTAACAAAATAAGTGCCCCCAAAAAAACCCAACGCCCTCTGCCTGTTATAGCGGTCACGCGCAAAACCGTGCCAGGCTTCCAGCTGCTTGACAAGAAGGCTGCAGAGGTGGCTGGCTGCTGGACACACCGCAAAAACCTTTCC
Organism: archaeon; assembly: GCA_005239615.1. Taxonomy (GTDB): domain Archaea; phylum Iainarchaeota; class Iainarchaeia; order Iainarchaeales; family Iainarchaeaceae; genus CABMIU01. The sequence continues at coordinate 1,746 of SBBR01000069.1, read as the reverse complement.
GAAATGATTCTCCTCAAGGACAACCACCTGACCTTTTTTCCTGATACGCTCTCCGCAGCGCAGAAGGCAAAGGCCACGGGACAAAGCTTTGAGGTCGAGGCCGAGAATAAGGCGCAGGCGCTGCATGCCGCGGCAGCACAACCTGATATACTCATGCTGGACAACTTCACGCCGCAGGAGGCACGCCTCACCATCCGCGCCTTGAGGAAAAAGGGCTATAGGGGGAAAATAGAGCTGTCGGGAGGAATCACGCTGAAAAATCTCAAGGGCTATGGCAATATCGGAGCGGACATCATTTCGATGGGCGAGCTCACTAAGAAAGCGAGGATAGTGGATTTCAGTCTGGGCATTCTTATGGCATAGGCACTGACAATAAGCCGGCCTTGTCACTGTAGAGTTTCAGGGCCGGAACAGAAATGCAAGGCTAAACGGGCAATTTTACCTGCTGCCCGAAATCCGGAAACTGTATGAAAAGGCCACAGACTTCAACAGGCCGCTATTCACCAAGATATTATCCCTCAGGACTGCGAAAGACAAAAGAATAAAGGCCCTCATAGTTTTTGGCTCACGGGCAAGAGACGATTTCAGGCATTCTTCAGATGTTGATTTAATGATCGGCCTCGAGGGCAGGCTTATGCCAATCACTGAGCAAATCAGCCAGGAGCTTGCAGGCCTTTCCGCAAATTCAAGCACCACCTTGGCCTGGCGGCCGAGAGGTTTTCCGCAGCAACGGAAATGATGGAAGAAGAGAGGGAACACCTGGCGGCACACCTTTTCATCAACGCAGCCGTCAACTACCACAACGCACTATGCCAAAAATTCCTGAGGACATTACACAGTCATAACAGCGCTCTGACACTTCATACTTTCTGGAACTTTCCAAGTTTCTGGGAAAGGATGCACTAAAATACAAGGAAGCGTACATATTCCTAATGGGTTTTAAAAGCCAAGCGGATTATGGCGAAAGCGTCTCGGCAATGGTGGCAAAGCAGATTGAGAGAAGAGCGAACACAATAAAAGAAATTGCAGAGGAGCTGCTTTGATAAACAATAATAACGTAACGGGACATCATACGATAAGTTAAGGTGCTTCACATGAAACGTGGTCTTTTTGTCGGCAGGTTCCAGCCTTACCATATGGGCCACCACAATGCGCTTCTGAACGCGCTCAGGGAAGTTGATGAGATGGTGATTGTGGTCGGCAGCGCCAAGGAATCATTCCAGCCCCAGAACCCATTCACGGCTGGTGAGCGCATAGAGATGATTTCCGCGGCGCTGAAGGAGGACGGGATTTTTGGGAAGTGCTACATCATTGCGGTTGATGACATCTCGGAGTACGCGTTATGGAGCCAGCGCATAAAGAGCTACTCGCCGCGCTTCGAGGTGGTTTTCACTAACAACCCTCTCGTGAAGGAGCTCTTTGAGGCCGATGGCTATACTGTAAAGAAACTCGTGAGCAACATCAAACAAGTAGATTCCACGAAAGTGCGGGAGAAAATAACAAAGGGCGAAAGCATAGGGGGAATGGTGCCAAGCGCCGTTGAATCCTTCCTAAGGAAAATCAACGCCCGGAAAAGGATAGAGTCGATACTGAAAGATGAGGAGAAACAGTGAGGCATTATGCCTATCAACGAGATACAATCTGGAGGCGATAAAAAAGGAAATCAAGCAGTTCGCTGAGAATAACGAAGAAGCGGAAAAATTCGTGCAGGGCTTTGTTGAAAAAATAAAAATATCCGCGGCAAGA
>SBBR01000001.1 GCA_005239615.1 archaeon | reverse complement strand
GCCCTTTTTTCTTCCCGCCAGCCTTCAGAGACGGTTCCATGATGAAGGTATTGAAGAGGCCCCTTATTTTTTTGGCCCCGCGGTTCTTTTCTTTTCCCCCCGTGCCTTTTTCAGTGTAATAGATTTCCGCGCGGAAGGTCTTGTGCTTGCAGTGCTCGCTCCAAGTCTGCGCGATTGTCTCGAGTTCAATCTGCCTAGGCTCGCGGCCCAGCTTTTTGTAGTGCCGCTGGATTGTTTGCATCTCATTGAGGTCGAGGGAGAACTGCATTTTTTTGCTAAGGGCCTGCAGCTCCATTTCGCCGAGGCCCGCAAAACCGATTTCGCCCTGCCCTGCATCACTCTGCCCCACAAGGTTCCGCATTGCCTCGCCCTTGTCCGCCCTGACCAATGTGTTTTGCCCCGTCATTTCCGGGCCTCCACAGTGTAAGCCTCGACCACCGGGTTCGCGAGCATCCCGGTTGCGATTCTCTCTGCCTGCTCCATGTCGATGCCGCCCCAAAAATAATACCGCCTTGACGTCGTGACATTTCCTCCAAATTTTTTGCCGTAGTAGTCAGAGATGGCCTCTGAGGTCACGATTGCGAGGTTGTCGGTAACATCATGGTGGAGCCTGACCTCAATGAGGAAGTCGTAGTCCGCAAACAGGTCTGTATCTAAGGAATATGATTGGATTATTTTATCCGAGAGCACATTCTGCGCTATTTCTGTCGCCAATTTGCCGTCGAGAGAGTCGGAATGAAGGTAATAGGCCTCGGTGCAGCGCACCTTCTCTAACCCTGAAATGCCGAGATCCTCAGAAACGGCGTTTTTCACGGAAATGCCGGCAGAATCGAGGCTTTCATCGGAAAAAGCCACCTCAATTCTGTGTATCTGGGACACAAAAAAACCAGCTCCCCAAAAGTTTAAATAGGTGTTCATTGCTTCATACAACAATATGCCGCCAAAACCGAAAAGTCCCGGCTCGCCAGCCCCGGATCAGCCCATGTCGTCCCCCTTGAAGTCTGCAGGAATCGCGCAGGCAGGCCAGGGCACATCGGAATCCAACCTCATCGCCGCGCTCGCCTACCTCCCGATTTTACAGCCGCTTGTCCCTATAGTGACGCTCCTGCTCAGGAGCACAGACCCATTCGTGAAGTTTCACTCGGTGCAGGCGCTCGCCCTTTTCGGCGTGGAGTTCGTAATCGGCATCGCGATTTGGGTTGGGATGTTCATCATCACAATCGCCACTTTCGGCATAGGCACGCTGCTGCTGATACCACTTTTCGTGATTCTCGCGCTTGCTGCCCTCGCGCTGGACCTTTTCCTCATGTTCAAGGCCTACAAGGGGGAGAAGTACAAGCTGCCGATAATCGGCGACTGGGCTGAGAACTTCAAATAAACACCTTCGAGGCACAACCCAATAAACTTTCCCTGTATTGAAAACCTGCGCTTTTAAATCAAAGTTTCTTGTGGCAGAACATTGTGGTCATCCTATGCCTAAAGGCGTGAACTGCCAATGAGTTGGTGAACCTTGCCTGTGATGGTCGTGAAACATAGCAACCTTTAAATTCCCTCCCGCATCCAATCCGTCCATATGCCCACCGAGGTCAAGGAGGAGTGCGCGGTTGCGGCAGTCACCTTGTCGAAGCCCATGAATACATACCCTCACGGTGCCTCGGCTTTTTACCTCTACCAGATGCTGCTGCAGATGCAAAACCGCGGCCAGCTCAGCGCTGGAATCACCACCTATAACGCGAACAGGCAGCAAATCATTGACACGCGAAAGAAGCTAGGCGCCGTGAATGAGGTCTTTTCTACGAACTTCAAGCCGAAGGCGGACGCAATAATGCACCGCTACGCCGGCACAAAGGGAATAGGCCACACGCGCTACAGCACCTCAGGGGGGGATGATGAGGGCTCGGCCCAGCCTTTTGAAAGGCACCATGGAAGGAAATGGAAATGGTTTTCCTTCTCGTTCAACGGCAACATCGCGAATTTCACCGACCTCAAGAAGGAGCTTGAGAGGAAGCAATACCATCTGGTGAGGAACCTTGACACAGAGATGATTCTGCATTTCATCGAGAAGGCCCAGCTCGGAGAGAAGAAGGAGCCGCTCGAATCGGTCTTCAGAGGCCTCGCCGAGAAATTTGACGGCGCATATAACATAGCTTACATTGACGCTGAGGGGAGGCTTGCGGTGATGCGCGACCCGCTCGGCATAAGGCCTATGTGCTGCACAATAGGGGATGACTTTTCTGGCGCGGCCTCCGAGAGCGTCGCGCTCGCGAACTTCGCCACAAACGGCATAAAGCCCCTTAAGCCGGGCGAGATTTTCCTCTCCGAGAACGGCAGCGTTGAGGTGAAGCGCTACACGAAAAGCCCGCGGAGCGCCCACTGCATGTTTGAGTACGTGTACTTCGCGAACGCCGCGTCAGTCCTCGACGGGAAATCTGTCTATGAGACGAGGTGGAAGCTCGGGGTTGAGCTGTCAAAGCAGGAATCACTAAAGCCCAACGATAGGGACTGGGTTGTGGTGCCTGTTCCCGACACGGCAAAACCTGCCGCGGACGCTTATGCTCACACAATCGGCATTCCGGCGATGGAGGGCCTTATTAGGAACAGGTATGTAGGGAGGACATTCATAGAGGCGCGCGACCGCATGGAAAAGGTCAAGTTGAAGTACAACGTGAACAGGGCCGCGATTAAGGACAAGAAAGTCATACTTGTGGACGATTCAATCGTGCGCGGCACAACCTCTAGGTCTCTCATCGAATACCTGCGCGAGAAGGGGAAAGTTAAGGAAATCCACATGCGCATTACCTGCCCGCCGATAAGGAGCCCGTGCTTTTACGGAATAGACATGAGCACAATTGGCGAGCTCGTGGCGAACCGCAACTCCACAAAAGAGCAGCTGCACCGCACTGGCTTCCACGATATTGACGAGAGCGTCGTGCAGAAGATTGCCAAGGAAATAGACGTTGATTCCCTGCACTACATGACCCTTGAAGGCTTAGTGAAGGCGATTGGTCTCGAAAATGGGAAGAAGGACCTGTGCATGGCCTGCCTCACAGGCGAGTACCCTACCGAGTGGGGCCAGAAGCTGCGCGTGAAGGCGCTTGAAAGGTTTGAGCGCGGGCTTGAAGGGACTAGGACATATGAGTAGGATTCATGAATCTCAGGCATAGCCTTCGTTGTTTATTTTTAGTTTTGACAGGACAGGATTGTGCACTCCACCAGTTTCAGTTCAAGCCTTGAATCCGGCTCTAGTGTTCTCAGATTTATGAGGGCGCGTATGACAATTCTCCGCCGCGTAATGTTTTTATTTCAGCGCCCGCGGCCATGACGCGTATTTTTTCGACCTAAAGGAATGGCCGTCGGAGCGCATTTGGCGCATAATAAACTCACGCCTGCTCTGGAGTTGTGTCAGGATTGATTTTGTGTTCCCTTCAATGAATGCCAATTGTCTGTTGGTCGTACGTAATTCGTGGTTATGGAAAGACCGGTTCTCGACATTCACTCTGATGAGCGCATTGCTAAAGCAAACCCTGAGGTACTTCATGGCTTCCGTTCCAAGTGTCCTCCTGCTGGCTTTTCCGAGACCCCTGAGGAACTTCTGCCTGCCAACCCACCATTTGATAGGTTCCGTCGCTATATGAATTGGATATTATTTGAACCCGTTTATATATTTTTTTACTTTCAATATCTTAGGCGAGAAAAATGAACGTCCTTGTTATCGGCTCAGGCGGTCGCGAGCACGCGCTCTGCTGGAAGCTGTCACAGAGCCCTCGCGTTGAAAAAATTTACTGCGCGCCGGGCAACGGGGGAACTTCCGAGATAGCGGAGAACGTTGACATCGCTGCTGAGGATATTGCCGCTTTGGTGAAATTCGCGCTGGACAAAAAAATAGGCTTGAATGTAGTCGGCCCCGAAGCGCCCTTGGTCGCGGGGATTGTTGATGAGTTCGAAAAAAATGGGTTGCGAATTTTCGGGCCTTCGGGCGCGGCTGCGATGCTAGAAGGCAGCAAAGCCTTTGCCAAGCACATAATGGAAAGCGCTGGCGTGCCAACAGCTGCCTACGAGGTCGTGACGAACATCGATGAGGCACAGGTAGTGCTCGAGGAGTTCGACAAAGCTGCGGTCAAGGCTGATGGTTTGTGCCAGGGCAAGGGGGTCGTTATTTGCAGCTCGAAGGATGAAATCATGGGCGCGGTGAACAGGCTCATGCAGGACTCAGTTTTCGGCGATGCTGGCAAGAAAATAGTGATTGAGGAGTTCCTCGAGGGAGAGGAGGCAAGCGTTCTCGCGTTCTGCGACGGCAAAACAGCGAGGCTCATGGTTTCGGCGCAGGACCACAAAAGAATTTTTGATGGCGATAAAGGCCCGAATACGGGCGGAATGGGGGCATACGCTCCAGCGCCAATCACCAATGGCATGGAGCAGGAAATCCATGACAGGGTTTTTGTGCCCGTGCTGGAGGAAATGGCCAAGAGGGGAACGCCTTACAAGGGCGTGCTGTACGCGGGTCTCATGATAAACCCCAAAACAAAGGAATTCAGCGTGCTTGAGTTCAACTGTAGGTTCGGCGACCCTGAAACACAGGCAATTCTGCCACTCCTAGAGAGTGACATTGTCGAGGCGATTAATGCCTGTATTGACGTCACCCTGGACAAGGCCGGCATGAAGTGGAATGATGGCGCGGCGTGTTGTGTGGTGGCGGCTGCGAGCGGCTACCCGGAAAAATACGAGAAAGGGAAGGTCATCGAGGGCCTTGACAATGTGAAGACGTTCAGCGAGGTATTGGTTTTCCACGCAGGCACCAGGACGTTCGACAACAAGGTGCTGACCAATGGTGGGAGGGTGCTTGGCGTTACAGGTATAGGGCGCGGCATCAGCGAGGCAATCAGCAACGCATACACAGGCGTGAGCCAGGTGAATTTCGAGGGAATGCACTTCCGGCATGACATAGGAAAAAAGGCTCTTGGCAAGTGATTTCTGGTTGATTTGCATAAAAGGGCATTGGGGCGGCGTTGCACATGGACAAGTCACTCATAAGAAAGGTTGCAATTGCAGAGAGGAAGGCGCTGACGCCTGAGCAGCGCGCCGCCTTGAGCGCCCGCATCACGGAAAATGCCCTCGCAATGAGGGAGCTGATGGCCGCAAAGGTTGTTTCTGCTTTTCTGCCCTTGGGCAGTGAGGTTGACACGAGAACACTGGTGGAAAAGCTCCTCTTCCTCGGAAAGAATGTGTGTCTTCCGGTAGTGGACAGGAGTTCCGGAGGGCTGAAGTTTGCGCGCTTGCAGTCCTTTGAGGAGGAAATGGTCGAGGGCGAGTATGGCGTGCCAGAGCCTAAAGATAAGGTGTTCGTGAATCCAGAAAAGATAGACTTTTTTTTCATTCCAGGGATAGCTTTCGACCGGAGGGGCGCGAGGCTCGGCTGGGGGGAGGGGTATTACGATAGGTTTTTCGGCGCTAACAAGACAAATGGTCTGAAGGTCGGGGTCGCGTTCGGCGTACAGGTTGGCATCGAGCTGCCTGTGGAAAAGCACGACGCTCTCATGGATGCAATCGTGACCGAGAAGGGAGTGATAAGGCCTAAATAGGTTTTAGCGCAGACCCCTTTGCTCAAACCTGCTTGAAGCTCCGATGGTCACCCTAATGCCTGCGCCCGTAGCATGATTCTTCCGGTCTTTCTGTGCGCGGAAACTTTTTATACAGGCAAAGTCATAATCTGGGTGGAGCTGTGGCCTGGCACATGGCATTTACTTTCGGGAAAGGTGTGTGCTACGGCTCATTCAAGCTTAAAATCGATGTAGTGATGCTGCTTTGTCGAACATGGTTTCCGGGATGCTTGAGGTAATGACTTTCTACAAGCCAATCAAGGCGCTTGTGGAGGAAAACATCAGCATTCCCGGCTCGTTGCTGAGGCTGGCCGCGGTTTTCCTCGCGTTTGCAGCGATAATCTCGGCGATTTCCTTCGCTGCGGACTACCAAGGCGCCAGCTCCCTCAGCCTGCAGAGCGAGGAGTTTTCCGTCGCCGCGCTTGTGGGCAAGCTCATGGTACTTGGAACAATACTCGCGGCGATTTTGCTCTTCGCTTTTTTCGGCTCGCTCGCCGCGTTCATCCTCTCAAGGGCTTTTTCGCAGAAAGGTGGGCTGGAAAGGCTGCTTGCGGTCAATTATTTCCTCCTTGCGTCATCAAGCATGCTCGCCCTCCTCTACTTCATACCCTTCGCACAATTTGCCGGCATCATTTTTCTATTCCTGGGAGTTGCGCTATACCTCTATTTCCTGAACGAGTCGTTTGAGGCAATGTTCGGCCTTTCCTCTGGAAAGAACATCGTCCTCCTCCTTGCCTATATCGGTGTCCCACCGCTTTTGGCCCTAGGGGCAATGAAGCTGTATGCGTACATTACAGCCATTTTGTAATGACCACATTGTTCCAGATACACGAATAAAAAGTCAGGTGATTTTTCGTGCGAGCCGAAGGCGAGCATGACCTACCAGGTCTCGCAGGAAGAGGGTAGGGCTTTTCTGGCGCGGGGCCTTCCGCCGCGTCAGAGGTTCCTGTTCGCCACCGTGAAACCGAAGAAAATGAGGGCCGGGACAAGCAGCCGCATTATTTCTGGCAATAGTGTGCTGATGGCTGTGCCTTTGATGACAAGCTCGGTGGCTATTGTGACGCCCAGTGTGAGGGGCTGATAGGAGCTTGCCGTCTGTATGGACTCGCTCATGAGCTCTATCGGTATCACTATCCCACTTATGAAAATCATGGGAATCACGACCAGCAGGCCGGCGAGGATTGTAGTTGACTGTATCCTCGTGTAGTTAGTGATAAAGAGGCCGAGGGAGATGAAGGAGAACGAGATTATGGAAAGGCCGATGGCAAGTTCCGGTATGCCTGAGGCTATTTTCACGTCGAATACTGCAATCGCTATCGCGAGTATTATTGCCGACTCCGCGAGGGCAAACACCATCTGGCCGAGCACTTTTCCCACGAACATCTTTAGCTTGCTCGTCGGTGAGAGTACGAGGCGGGAATAGGCGCCTTCACCCCTTTCCACTATAAACGAAACCCCTGTAAGGAGGAGCGTCGTGAGGAGGAGGACAAGCACGAGCGCCACAGGCATTATTATGTGCAGGTTGGGCGCCTCGTAGATGTTTATCTTGTTTATTATAATCGGGTTCGCGAGGAACTGCGGGCTGATCGCGTTCAGCTCGTCGAGCTTCGACACAAAGCCCTGCATGAGTTCCTTGCTCTCACCAAGGTTTTTCTTGACCCTCCTCTTGTTCTCGAGCGAGGAAACTATGAGGGCGTTCATCTTGTCAACAGTCTTCCCGAGGTAATTGAGCTTGTCGTTGAAGTAGTTCAGATCTGCCTTTGCGCTGCGGAAGCTCGTTTTTATTGTGGTCAGGTCGGATTGTGTCGATGCAAGTTCGTTCTTGGCGCCCGTAAGCTCAGCCTTCGCGTTTTCCAGCTCGTTGTTAACAGAGGCTAAGTCTATTTCTGCCTGTGTCAGGCTGGCTTCAGCAAAAAGGATGCTGTTGTACGCCTCCAGAGTGTCAGGGTTGTTCGAGATTATTTCCTTGTACTGGTCGAGCTGCGACCTCACTGAGCTTATTTGCCTCTTAGTGCTCGAGGCCTGCTCCTTGTAGCTGTTCACCTTCGACTGGATGTCGTGGATTCTCAGAATCTTCGCGTCAGCCACGGCGGAGAAGCTTGTTATCTTCTGCCCGAAGGCGTCAATCTTCGGGTCAAGCGCCTTAAGTG
>SBBR01000064.1 GCA_005239615.1 archaeon | reverse complement strand
CCTTCTTATCGATTTTGAGGATTTTCATGGCAGAATAATCTGAAAATGAAGTGATTTTAAATTGCTGGAACGGTTCGAGCTGACGGACACATGATGTAGACAGGTTGTTAGGGAAATAAATAATCCCTAACCGAGGCAATTCTTTTCTTTGAGGCGGGCAATAAGGCGACCCAAATCACGAGTTAGGCTGATAAATATTTATTACAATCATCAGCCTAATAACGCCAAAAAAGTTAGGCGGATTATTTCAAATAATGTTGTCAGCCTAACCAATAATATGGCAATCCTGGCAAGGAAATCAAGGGCGGAATATACTACTATCTGAGCCTGAGCTATTCCATAGCCGGAAAAACTAAGACGTTCAGCAAGTATGTCGGTAACAAAAAACCCTCAAAAGCGCAACAGGGAAAGCTTGAGGAAGCGCTCAGGTCAGAACTTGTTGCAAAACTTATAGGCAATAATCATTCAACAAGATACATTTCGAAAGACGACCTAATAAAGGTGGCGCTGTTCGGACAGGTTCTATGGCAAGTACAACTCGATGAGCCTTGCAAAACGGAGAAAATATGATGTTGACAGCACGATACTCTTCACGCTTACGACCCTTACCACGGAAGATGTGAATGTCGACCTGAACGTTACGGACTGGTACAACAAAACCGGCCTCAACTCGCTTGAAAAGGCGTTTATTGCACACACCACACTTTATAGGATACACCCGTTCCTTGACGGCAACAAGAGAATATGCCGCCTTGTGCTCAATAAAACGCTCCTTGACAACGGCTTTCCGCTGCTCAACATTTCCGCGAGTAAGGAAGAATACTTTGAGAGCTTCGTGAAGAGCGTGGAGAAGAACGAACCTGGGAACTTTGTGGAATTCTCGCTACGGCAGTATTTCAGGCAGATAAAGGAATTCCTCAAAAGCCAGAAATAAGGGCATTTTAATTGGTAGGAGCGCCCTGCCCCCTGCATTAGTGTTTTAAACAATGTCAAATCCAATCCTTTCTGCATGGCAAGGGTTGCTGTTGTCGAGCTTGACAGGTGCGTGAACGGCACTGCGTGCGATTTTCTGTGCGCGAACGTGTGCCCGGTGAACCGCGCGGGCAAAGACTGCATCGTGCTGGGTATTGGAGGCGTCAGGCCGGCGGCAGGTGGCAAAGGTCATGGCCATGGTGAGGGCAGTGGCTGGGTTTCGGTTCCAGGCTCAAGTATTTCCGGCCAGGACGTGAAAAAAAGCAAGCCTATAATAAGCGAGGAGTTGTGCATCGGTTGCAACATATGCGTGCAGAAGTGCCCTGTAGATTGCATCTATATCGAGAACCTCGTGCAGGAACTCTCAGAGCCGCCCTCGCACAGGTTCGGAGAGAACGCCTTCCGCGTCTACAGACTGCCTTCCGTGAAGAAGGGCGAAGTGGTAGGGCTCATCGGCAGGAACGGCATAGGCAAGAGCACAATCCTCAAAATCCTCTCGGGCCAGATAGTGCCAAACCTCGGCGACTATACTAACAAAAGCCCTGATTATGGCCCCGTCATTTCGTTCTTCCGCGGCAGGGAGATACAATCATATTTCACCATGCTAAAGGATAAGGGCGTTCGCGTCTCTTACAAGCCACAGAACATCGCGCAAATCCCAAAAGTGTACAAGGGCAATGTGGAGGGCCTTCTCAAAAAGGCAGCATGGCCGGAGGGGGCAGTGGAATTGAGTTCAGTGTCCCAGGGGCTAAACCTCCAGAAAATCCTCGGCAGAGACCTATCAGAACTGAGTGGGGGGGAATTGCAGCGCGTGGCAATCGCGGCAGCGTCCATCAAGGATGCCGACTTCTATGCCTTCGACGAACCCACATCCTACCTTGACATAAGGGAGCGCCTGAATGCGGCGAAAATCATCAGGTCGCTGGCCGAGGCTGGAAAGGGTGTTGTTGTGATAGAGCACGACCTTGCGGTTTTGGATTACATGAGCGATTACGTGAACCTGTTGTACGGAAAAAAATCCGCTTACGGAATAGTATCGAATGTGAAGAGCGTTCGCAACGGCATCAACGAGTTCCTGGATGGGAAAGTGAAGGACGAGAATGTGCGCTTCCGGAAGGAGGAGCTGCGCTTCGACCCAAAGCCCCCGACAGATTACCGGAAAAAAGCCGTCATCGCCTCTTACCAGCACCTCAAAAAAACCCTCGGCCCATTCTCTTTGGAAGTGAGCCCAGGCGAGCTGCGCGAAGGAGAAGTGCTCGGCATTATGGGGTCAAACGGCATCGGCAAAACCACTTTTGTGAAGATGCTCGCGGGGGTAGAAAAGCCTGACTCAGGCCCCATTGAATTCAAAATGAAGGTCTCCTACAAGCCGCAATACCTCTCCCCTGAACAGGGCATTACAGTTGAGCAGTTCCTTTCGGAGCAGGATATAGATAGGGCCCTCTTCCGCAACGAGGTGGACCGGCGCCTTGCTATTTCGGACCTGCAGCACCACCGCCTCGATGAATTGAGCGGAGGGGAGCTGCAGAAGTTAGCTGTCGGAGTTGCGTTGGCAAGGAACAGCGCAGACCTCATCCTCCTCGACGAGCCAACCGCGTTTGTCGATATTGAGGACAGGCTCAACATGGCAGAGGCAATCCGCTCCATAACCTCCTCGAGGAAGAAGGTTTGCATGGTGGTCGACCACGACCTGCTCTTCCAGGACCACGTCTCGGATAGGCTCATCATATTCGAGGGGGAGCCATCAATTCACGGCATGGCACAGGCGCCGATGCAGATGCGCGAGGGAATGAACCATTTTCTGCGGCACATGCAAATCAGCTTTCGCCGCGACCACGAATCAGGCAGGCCGCGCGCAAACAAGCCGGGCTCGCAGCTCGACCAGGAACAGAAGAGGAGCGGGGAGTATTATTACGTTGCCTAAGCGAGAGCCAAAGGCCCCAAAACTGCGGCAGTTCACCAACCCAAAGGAAGCCTTCGCCTTTAGGCAGTGGTATGGCGTCGGCTTCAGTTCCGTTGAAGGCAAATCCGAAGAAGTCCACGGGCACTATTGCGTTGCCTAAGGAAGAGCATTCTTGACTTCCATTTGGCCGAGTTGGTTCCGCCGTCCGGGCTTGGCACAACCCTACATTCAGGTCTTCCGAATTTGCGTTTTACAGGCATAAATAACTACCATGTGCCCGTATTATTTTTTATTTATTCGATAGCCCCTAAGAAGCATTTAAGCGTACCAGTGAATGTTGTGCATGCGGAATATCTTTAGTAGTAGCTCCGGTACTCGACAGTGTAAGTCACTTCAGCCTTGCCCTTCGCCGGCACATCAACAATGAAGTCAGCCTCGGTCGAGCTCTTCTTCTCGTATTCCTGCGAGCTCTTGGTGATGCTCCAGCTGCCGTAGAGGTGCTCCTTGAACTTGACCTTTACTGCTTCATCCTTCTGGTTCTCGAAAGTGACCTTGTACTCCTCGCGCCTAAGGCCTTTTGATATTTCCTGCATGCTGACCTGCACCTTCTCCCCGGTGATGTCAAACGCGTTGCCGAGGAAGAGGTCGAGGTCGTCCTCCTTCTTGGTGTGGTCGATGGAATCCTCGCCGATGAACTGCAGCTGCCCATCCGAGTCCTTCTTGTAGACCCTCACAGTGCCTTTCGGCAGCGGCACTCCAAGGCCCTGCGCTTCAGAGTTCTTGAAGTTGAGCCTGACCTCGACCTTCTTGCTGGTGTCCCCGCCGTTGTAGTAGTAAACATGCTTATTTGGCTCGTACACGTACTCCTTTTTCACCGGCACTTGCGGCGCTTCGAGCAGCGAAATCTGCTTTGTCTCGTTATTCCTGATGTCTGTTCTCCTGTCAAGAGTGTACAGGTAATATTCAAAGAGGGCCTGTGTGCCGAACTGCTGGGGCGCTGCAGCGCCTGACTTCACCGCATAATCGTACGCCTCTGCGTAACGCGGCGATTCCTGAACCCTGTGCACATCTCCCGCGACGAGCTTCAGCTTCGTGTCAGGATAGGACGTGCCTGAATTGTTCGTTATTGTCGTCCAGCCGCTGAAGCTTATGGCATCGTCCTTCTCGTTCGCTACCGCCACATAATCCGCCCTCCAGTCGAGCCCTGAGGTCAGGTATGCGGTTTCAGTGTCCCTCTCCCCGGCGCTCTCCGTGTAAACCTTCCACACGAGCGTCGGCTTCGTGAGCAGCCCTTCAGGGAGCTCCTGGAAACTCACGTTGGAGTAGTCCTTCAGCGTTACGATTCCATCAGCGGTCTGCAGGACAAGCCCGTCATTGTAGCCGAGCAGCTTGCCTTTATACTCTTTCGCCCCGGCGCCCTGCCCCTGCTGTGCCTGCGCCATTATTTCCTTGTCTAGGTATTTTTCAAGTATTTTTTGGGTGCTCACAAGGTCGTATTGGTAACTTTGCTCCAGAACCCCAGTGTCCTTGAATGTGAGGTCCGAGAAGCGCACGCTCGTGGCATCGATGCCAGATGCAACATCAGTGAACCTGACCTCGTTCACGCCTTTTTCGAGCCTCATTTTCCTCACGTCCTTCACCAAGGCGAGGTTCTGGTTGTACACGGTGAGTTCGCTCGAGGCCTTTATGGAAGCCTGCGTTGTCGGACCTTCAAAGAGCGCGGTTTCCGGCTTGCCCACGGCCACCCTGTAGGAGACCTCACTCACGTTGATGCTCGGCCTCTTAACTGTCTTTTCCTGAACAACATTTCCGTCCGGCAGCATCGCCCCGAAAATAAGGAATCCTATTACAAGCGCAAAACCTGCTATTGCCACAAGTTGAACGGCATTTTTTACCACGTAGTTTTTCTCCACCTTATCACCACTGGATAAATGGCTGCCAACAAATATATACCAGTTTCGTTTTCGTTAGCCCAAAGCCTAAAAGTATGAAGCTTGCCATAACGCATTTTCCGGATACGTCCCGAAAACCCAATTGCCCTATTTTCCTCCCAACCAATAGCCAAGTGCCTCTTTCCGTATTTTTTGCCATGTCGGTTCATTGGTTTTTTAACCGTTTCAACCAACTTTCATTCCATGTGCTCGGTCATCGGCATAATGTCCCGCGACGGCAGCGACGTTACACAGCAGGCAGTTGAAATGTTGTCTACGCTGCGGCACCGCGGCCCCGAAGCATTCGGCCTGAGGTCGGAGAAGGCCGAGGCGAAGTCGAAGGATATTTCAGGGCTGGGATGTTTCCCTGCTTCGGATTGCATCCTTGGCCACTGCCTGCTCTCGACCACAGGATATGCCATGCAGCCAATTTCAACGGCTGGCATTTCAGTCGCCCACAATGGTGAGATATATAACTATCTGGAACTCGCCGGCGGCCGTGACTGCGCTTCTGATTCCGAGGCCATTGCAGCTTTTCTCGGGCGCGAACTCAAAAGCAAAAGCCTCGCCTCCGCGCTAAGGTCTTTCTCCAAAAAGGCAGCCGGGGAATACGCGTTCGGCATCCTGCACAAAAACCGGTTGCACGCCTTCCGGGACTTTCTTGGTCAGAAGCCGCTCTGGTTCGGAGAAAACAATCAGCTGGCCGCCTTCGCATCAGAGCCCGGTGCGCTGATGAGGATAGGAATAGAGTTCCCTCGGCCTCTTGAGCCGGGGCACCTCCTCGAATTCGGGAAAAATGGTCTAAAGGGATCGAAAATTTTCGACATGGGGGATTTCAGGCGCGAAGTGCAAAAGAACACTGCGCAAAAATCCCCGAAACGCCCCGGCCCTTCAATTGGTTCCCTCAGAAGCGCGTTTGGACGCACAATTGAGGTGCAGACCCAAGGCCTGAAGAGGGCGGCCGTGCTATTCAGCGGCGGCGTTGACTCCTCGCTAATCGCCAAGGCAGTGGCGGAAAAAGAGCCAGAAACAAGGCTCTTCGTCGCGGGGCTGGAAGGCAGCCATGACCTGATTGCGGCGGAAAAGGCCGCGCACGAACTTGTGCTGCCGCTCGAAAAAGTCGTTTTGTCCGAGGGCGATGTGCAGCGCCTCGCCCTCAGGGCGATGTCCATGCTGAATTTTTTCGACGTCATGCAAATCGGCATTGCGGTGCCGGAATTGGCGTGCGCCGAGGCCATTTCGCGGCAGGGTTTCAAGGTGGTGTTCTCTGGTCAGGGCAGCGATGAGGTTTTCTGCGGCTACACAAGCTATGTTCGGGCGCTCGAAAACGGCGGGTATGGAGCTGTGGAGGAAGAACAAGGTCAACCCGCTGTCGGGCTGCCTCCCGGCGCTCGCGCAGCTCCCGGTCTGGTGG